>JAZMZS010000128.1:0-18063 GCA_045586105.1 Eubacteriales bacterium
CGATGACCGCACTCGTCTTCGTGAGGGTGAACACATCGAAGATTGGGAAGAAGTTAAGTGTAAGCGTCGTGAAATTGAAGCAGAAAAGCAGAAGGAAGAAGACGAGATTCTCTCCACTTGGTTCGTCCGTGATGAGTATATTAATGCCGGATGGTTCAAAAGAATTCTGCTTACTATTCAATTTTTGTTTCGAGATACACACGGAAAGACAGGATACCAAGACCCCGAAGCATTCGCCCGTTACTACGAAGCGCAGAAGGAAAACTATGTTGGTCTTCAGAGTGAGCATGAGATCAGCGGCAAGGTTTATCACGTAACAAATTACTTTGATCGAAGCAAAGAAGTCACGGAATTCGATAAAATAGACGAGCTGATAGACCGAAACAGATGACGATTATGAGATGTTACTTTACTCTTAACATTCCGAAAAACGCTGGATATATGGAATCCTTTGTGATAATATATGCTTGCAGCTTATTCGGTTGTTTTGTAAAACAAATGGTTTAAGAGTAGAAAGGAGAACAACCATGCACGAAACAAACGAAAAAATTACAGCATTATATTGCAGACTCAGCCACGAGGATTCCATGCAGGGCGAATCAAATAGTATTCAGAATCAGAGAAAGATCCTCACGGATTATGCCAAGAGCAAGGGCTTCCATAACACAAAATTCTATGTTGACGACGGCTTCAGTGGTACGAATTTCAACCGTCCCGGCTTTGAAAATATGATGGCAGACATGGAGGATGGCAAGATCGGTATCATTATCGTAAAAGACTTGTCCCGTCTCGGTAGAAATTATATTGAGACCGGACGGTATATCGAGCTGACATTTCCCGAATATGATGTTCGCTTTATCGCCATCAACGATAACTACGATAGCCTTCACAGCGAAAATGAGCAACAGCTTGGCATCATTAACATTTTCAACGAATGGCATGCCCAGACCACAAGTCACAAGGTCAGAGCCACATTTCAGAGCAAAGCCAAGCGCGGTGAACGCCTCGCTACGAATGCGCCCTACGGATATATCAAGGATCCCGATAACCCCGAACACATCATTCCAGATCCCGATACCAAGGATATCGTCATGCGAATCTTCAAAGAATTTCTCAAGGATCCCAATCTCAAAAAGATAGCCAAGGGCTTGCAGGAGGATGAGATCATCACACCCGGACAATATCTGATTCGTCTGCCCAAGGAAGAGTGGTTGATATTCGAGAACACCCACGAGGCTCTCGTCAGCAAATCTGATTTTGAAACGGTACAGCTTATCCTTGATGGTCGCAACCGCCCCGATAAGTCGGGCAAGGTAGATATCTTCCATAATGTAATCGCCTGTGCGAGTTGCGGTAATCGCATGTATCTGAACCGAGCAAAAACAATGCGCCCCGAAGAAAACTATTACAGTTGCGGATTCTATCAGAGAAAGGGCAAGGACAGATGCTCGGCGCACCAGATCAACGCCATGGCGTTAGAGAAAATTGTTCTTCAGCAGATACGCTGGGTAACCGAGCTTGCGAGAGAGAATCCCGAGGTGTTCTATGAGAAAGCTCGTGCCAAGAAGCGCGATGAGGACGATAAGAAGCTCAAGGCTGTCAAGGCAGAGATCGTCAAAACAAGAAAACGCATAGACGAGCTTGACCGCATCATTCAAAAGCTCTACGAGGACAACGTCAGCGGACGTATTACGGATGAACGTTACGACAAGATGGCACAAAGCTACGAAGCGGAGCAATCAACACTAACAAAAAAGCTCGCCGAGCTTGAAGAAGCCGAAGCGAGCTATGGTGAGGAAAGAAAATCAATTGACGATTTCATCGCCAATGCAAACAGATTTATTGACATTCAGGAGCTGACTCCCGAGATCGTACACGCATTCGTGTCCAAGATATACGTCTACGAGAAGAAGGAAAAGTGGTCACGCACCGAGGGCAACGATATCGACATCGTATTCACCATAGGATTCAGAGAACAGCATACCGTAAGAACGTCCGATGCCATTACATCATAAGCCCACAAAAACAGAAATACCGAGGCAAATCAATGCCTCGGTACTTCCGCCGCCTGTTTCTCCGCTAAGATGCAGAAGCGTCGGCGCTCTCTTTTTTATATCATCGTATTTTATCGATCTTCTTACCGTTTGTATCGGAAATAATAAAGTGAGGGCGGTGCTTTGACTCGAGATAAAGCTTTGCGAGATACTGTCCCATGATACCCATACAGAAGAGCTGAACTCCGCCGATAAACATGATTATACATGCGGTGGATGCCCATCCCGCAACGGGGTCCCCGAAGATAAGACGCCTGAAAAACACCACGAGCACCATTATAAATGAAATGGCGGTAAAGGTCACGCCCGTCCAGGAGGCGATCGAAAGAGGCACCTGAGAAAAATTCACGATACCGTCGATAGAGTACTTGAAAAGCTTCCAGAAGCTCCACTTGGTCTGCCCTGCCGCACGCTCCACGTTATCGTACGAGAGCCAATAGGTACGAAAGCCGATCCACCCGAATATACCCTTTGAAAAACGGTTATATTCGCCCATTTTTACTATTGCATCCACCATATCGCGGCGCATCAGCCTGAAATCCCGCGCACCGTCTACCACGTCGGCGTCTGATATCTTATTGATTATCTTATAGAACATACGGGCAAAGAAGGAGCGGATACGTGGCTCGCCCTTTCTCGTGACACGTCTCGTTGCAACGCTGTCGTATTCACCGCTCTCAAGGATCGAGAGCATTTCGGGAAGAAGAGACGGAGGATCCTGCATATCGGCGTCCATTACGGCAACGTAGTCTCCCTTTGCGTTGCAGAAGCCGGCGTACATAGCCGCTTCCTTACCGAAGTTACGGGCAAACGAAAGATACACAACGCGTCCGTCGGTCTCAGCAAGGTCCTTTAGCACTCCAAGCGTATTATCATTAGAACCGTCGTTGACGAACAGAAATTCAAATTCATGATCGGGAAGCTCTGCGCACACTCGGCACAGCTCCTTATGAAGGATGGGAAGGACCTCTTCCTCATTATAGCAAGGTATTATAAGAGATACGAGCATTTTTACGTCTCCGAAAATTGATTAATTTCACTTTTAAATAGTATAACACAAAAATTCTCCAATATCAACCAAAAAAAGAGAATGCAAAAATAAACTTTCCGCATTCTCTTTTAAACCGCCTTCGTATCAGTCGGTTCCCTTGAGAGAGAGGGATCTTCCTCCGTCTATAACGTAGGTCTGTCCCGTTATATAGCTTGCTTTATCCGAAGCGAGGAATTCAACGAGATCCGTGATATTCTCAGCCACGCACTTTCTGCCAAAGACGTTCGTGGTAAGAGCGGGGGCCTGATTCTGATCATCGCGAAGAACGATACCGGGTGCTACTGCATTTACGTTTATATTATGTGGTCCAAGCTCCTTTGCAAGAGACTTCACGAGAGACATGACACCGCCCTTTGACGCTGCATATCCGCACCTCTTTGCAAGACCGTTGATGCCTACGGCAGAAGCAAAGTTGATTATCTTTCCGCCCTCACCTTGAGCTATCATTATTCTCGCCGCCGCTCTGTTTGACCAAAACGCGCCCATGAGGTTGACTCCGATCATATCCTCTATGACCTCGTCCTCGATGTCAACGAGCAGCTTTGCCCTGCCGCGCTCGCTGCCGCCTGCCGCATGAACGAGCACGTCAAGCCTGCCAAGGTCATTTGCCGCTGCGTTCACTGCCGCGTCGACCTGCTTTGACGCTCTCATGTCCGCCACGTATATTTTAGCGATACCTCCCGCCTCGGTTATATCGGCAAGCGTCTTTTTCATCGACTCCTCGTTTATATCGCAAAGTGCGACCTTCATACCGTTTTTTGCAAATCTGCGTGCGATATCTCCTCCGAGATATCCCCCTGCACCCGTTACAAACGCTACCTTCTGCATATTATCCTCCCCATCGGTCAGTCGTTATATATGATACTATTTTATACCACCAAGCCGAAAAAAAGTAAATATCCCGCCCGATATCTTTTGTACGTTACGATATCAAAGCTCGGTCGTGCAGAAAACTGCTTTTCTTGCCGCTGCTTGAAGTCTTGCCGCTAAATCCCCGTCAATACCGCACGGGCAAAAGCTCTCACGGTCACCGAACATCTTTATAAACAGAGTAAGCGCCGCAAGGTAGCTGCCTTCCTTTGACGGATGCGTCATATCTGCGTTATATAGCTCTATACTTCCTCCGACGTCAAAGAAAGCAAGTCCGACGTACGCCACGGGAATGCCGAGATCTTCCCCGATATCTCTATAAGCACGGGCAAGCGCGTAGGTCATAGTTTCGTTTGTCATTTTTATTTCGTCAAGCTTAGGACTTCCCGGCTTTCTGCCCCAGGTGGAATACAGCAAGGGCTCTGCGCCCGTTGCTCTGAAGCGGCAAGAGAGCTTTCTTACAGCCGCAAAGAACGGTTCGGGATCGATCACGGGGCGCAGGCTCTGCTCCTGCAGGATAACGTAGTCGTATGGCTCGCCCTTAAGCTTTTCAGCAACGACCTTACCCGTCTCTCCCTCGGGATCGGCGTGCTTTTCAAGAGACCAGCCGCCCTTTACCACGCTATCCACCTCGACGTCAACACCCGCTTCCTCTGCTATCTTTTCGAAAATAGACTTTGGCATATCGTTAAAATAGGTATAGCTGTTACCGATAAAAAGAATTCTACAACGTTTCATGATCATCCTCCGTTACATCCATAGGTTATTTATAAGCTCAGTCAACTCACACTCGCTAAGCTCGTGGGCGTTATCAACGATCCTGATATCCATGTCAGCGGCTCTTTGTCGTATATATTTGCCAAGCCCTCCGAGGCTGTCAAGTGCCGTTGCAACGATCACCTTTTTTGAGTATTCGCGTCCGAATCGTTCCGCTACTGAATTGAGCTTGTAAAGCTCCTCCATATCGAAAGCACCGTTTTTGCAGGATACAAAGATCGGCAAGGCTCCGTGCATCAGCATTACGTCAAGCTCGTTTTCGGTATCGTATTTGCCCTGCTTCGGCTCCACGTCACCATCCCAATCAATGCGCACGCCGCTTTTTACGTCGTTATAGGTTGACGCTCCGTCTCGGGCTTGAGCGTTATTTGCGCACAAAAGTATCATAAGCTCGAGCACCTGACCCGCCTTTGTAAGGCATCTTTTTACAAGCGGACTCTTATACTTTATCTCAAAGCTTCCGTTCTCTATTCGATAGGTGCGAACAAGCCCCCTTTCCCTGAGCCGCCGCAGTATCCCGTCGTCCGATATATACTCTCTTTCATCATCCGACAGAAACGAGCTCATTCTGCTGACGGACGCTTCGGTGATAAGATGCGTGCTTTTGATGTTTCTTCTGCTCTCCGCGGCGTTAAGAACGTTTATCTGTCTGTTCCATACTTTCGGATCTTTGCGGCATATATCCCAAAGATCTCTCAGATCCTTCACGGTCTCCTCGTCAAGCAACGACGGACCGTCGGGAACTCCGACTACCGCCCCGCCCCATATTCTGACGCTCTCCTCAACGCTGATCTCGGGAAGCCGCCCCTCCATTACGGTGGTTCCGTCAAGATCGCAGTCGATCACTCTGTTCGAGCGGATATTAAAGCGGTGCATTCCGATCCTTCCGCTCTCCCTGTGGCGCTCGAATACTATTCCGGCGGCACATAGATACAGATCCTCTCCGCCCGTCAGATCGAGCTGTATATCGCCGTATTTTTCAAGGATACTCTCAAGAAGATCTATTATTGCACTGATATTGTTTTTATTGACCGAAACGGGTATTATCTCGGTTTCGGCTCCACGTGCCCTGAGCACCTCACGGTAGTGCTCTGCGTGCTTTTCAAGTGTCTTGAATTTTTCTCCGACGAGGATCACGCGCTTTGGGGGATGCGTCAGCATTGCACAGACGTTTGCGGTATGCGTTTTATCAAACAGCTCTACGTAAGTCATACCCTCTCCTCTCTCCGCAGCCTGCGCGGATGCGGACTGCAGTCCATCTTCGATATTTACTTTATAATATCATTATTGCTACTCAGCGTCAAGAACATTTTCCCTAAAATGCAGAAATATCCCCCTCCGACCGATCGGAGGGGGATATGCCGTATTTAGTTTTTTTACTGAGAGTCCGAAAGCTTTCGAACGAGCGCAATAGCGTCGCGGTTGTTGATTATTCCGTCCTTGTTTACGTCGGCAGAGAACTTCGCTCCGTCAACTTCAAAGCCGGAGAGATAACGTACTGCGAGGGTCATATCTGCATTCGTGACATTTCCGTCCTCGTCAATATCACCTTCAAGGTTGGTATAGTTGAGCACGAGCTCCTTGACGGTAGTATACTGGCTGTCAGAGGTGTTCGTTCTCTGGTTTTCCACTATCGTTCCGTCAAGCATGGAAGCGGGAGCGTTGATTACGACGCTTCCCGTATTGAGAGAGGGATCGTTCGTGATACCCGATAGGGTCGCAGTTCTCGTAACTGCGTAGAACACGGTGTCTCCAAAGTCAGTTCCCGTGAAGTTTACGGTAATACTTCCCGTCAGATAGCACATTGACATCGCACCGCTTCTCATTCCGCCGTCGGCGCAAGCACCCGTGACATTTCCGCCTCTGAAGTTTGCGGTCATATTACCCGAGTAGGTTCCGAGAGGAGCTTTCGAATCCCATCTTCTGTTGAGAAGCGAAACGTAAGCAAACGTTCCTCCGTTGAAGTTGAAGACTACGTCCTTATCTGACGAGATAGCGGCGGCGGTATCGTAGGTCTTGGTCGCGGTCGTATCGATAAGCGACTGGTCAGCCTGAGCGTAGTATCCGCCGACAAAGCTGATATCATTACCGGAAAGTGAAGCGGTCTTGAAGGAATCCGCAAAGGTAACATTGTGAAAATGAGCGTTGATAAAGGGAGTATCATACGCGTGTCTTAAGGTAAGCTGCTCGAAGTTAACGTCGCATTCGAAATTGAACGCCTTACCTCTCCACTCAAATACTGCATCCGCGGTATTACCCTTGAAGGTAAGCGTGCCTGTGATATCCGCAGGAGTAGCGAGATCTGCGTACGCGAAGTATTCCGTGGTAGTAGATACGCTCTCACCTGCGTCGTTTGTGGAGGTCGTGGTCTTCGTATAAGGCTTGGTGGTAAAGGTATCTACTATTACGATAGTACCGCCCGTCTTCTTTATTCTTGCAAGAGCAAGAGGCATATCGGAGATAGGAGATGCGAGAGTGCCCTCTCCCGTTCTCGTTCCGTTATCCGAAACGTAAACGGTATCAAGATAGAAGCCTGCGGGGGCACTTACAGCACCGCCGAAGATAGCGTCGTAGTAATACTGTGCAAGCTTAACGTAGCCCGCATCTCCCGGGTGGAGATCATCTCTGCCGAGGATGTTGCCCGCAAGCGTGTCGGCAGCAGTAATAGCACCCATTTCAACGAGAGTGGCGTTATAGCCGTTTGCGTTGAGCTTATTTACAACGCTTCTTATAGCAGGCTCGATCACAGCTACGTTTCTTGCCCAGAGAGAAATATAGTCGAAACGGATAAGAGGTGTGTTGACGTAGACCTTCTGAACGGTGGGAAGGTCGTGTGCGCCCTTGATAAGCTCGTAGTAGAGCTGCTCGAATCTGAGAGCGGCGCCCGCACTTCCGCCTGCGGTATTGCAGTCGTTCGTACCGAGGGCGAAGGATACCCATTCGGGCTCGAATTCCTCCATAAGAAGGTGATACTGGAGAGTATCGTTGTAGAAGTATCCTGCAGTCTCAAATACGCCCGATGCGCCGACACCGAAGTTTCCTACCATGTAGGTATCCGCAGACTCAAAATCAAGCATTCTCTGGATGTTTGCGGGTGCCGAGTAAAGCGCTCTGTTGGACGATCCCGTTCCTTGAGTGATAGAGTCGCCTACGAAAGCAACTCTGCGGGGCTCGCCTGCATTCGTGAGCGTACCGTTTACCTCGTCGACGAATTTATACTCGATCATTCCCTCCAGTGACTCGCCGTAGGTAAGGGTGGACAGTCTGCTTTCGTTCGAATATGCAAGAGTGGAGCGGAGGTCTACGAGGAGCGTTTGGTCAAGGGTAACATCCTCGCCTACCGTAACGTCCACGTTTCCGCGGATAAGAGCCGCTACAGCGGTAGAAGGATATTTAGCGTAGATACCGCCGCCTACAGAGCCGCCGTTGTACTCAATGCTGATATCGCCCTTAAGTCCGTACTCTCCGTAGGGTGCGGCACCTCCGTACATACCGAGGTCTCCCACGCCGTATACGCTTCCGCCTATAGATCCGCCCGTGATATTTATCGCGATATCGCCTCTGTAGAAATTAGAGCCGGTTCCCGAGACGTTGCCGAGAATGCTTCCGCCTTCTATATTCAGGGTCATATCGCCGTTATTGTTGCCGAACGCCATCGTGAGATCGTTTCTTCTGCTTCCGCCTACGATCTCAGCCCAGGTACCCGACTTGACGGTAACGGTCGTATCGTAGGAATTGGTCTTGGCAGCGGCGGTGTTTGCACCTGCCGCTTCGTTGAAGCCTGCATAGATTATCGGGTAGTTATCATCGTAATTACCGGAGAGAGTACACGTAACGCCCTCGCCTATTACGAGGTTATTAAAATCAAATATTAGGGGAACGTTTGTATTTCTGTCCGACTGTATCTCGATATTCTCAAAGGTGATGGTGTTGCCCGAGCCCTCGTTCTTGAAATGAATATAGGACTGAACGATAAGCTTCGGATAAACTCCGTCACCGTCAAGGTCGATCGAGGTTATGGTAACGTCCTGATTTGTAGCCGCGCAGGAGATTCCGCCCGATATGAGAAGATCGTCTACGAGGATTATCTCGATAGGATCGGCAGAGGCGAGAGTAAAGCCCGTTCTGAGGCTTCCCGCAGGAGTCTCGGGAGTAAGACCGTCGCCCGTTCCGTTCTTCTTTACGTAAAATCTGGTAACAGATGTTCCCTTTACTGCACCGCAGATAGCACATACGCCTCCAACGTAATCGTGCGAGCCCGTGAACGCACATATCTCCTTACAATCGGTAGTCATTATGATACCGTTGAAGTCAGAAACTGCCTCGGCGGTAAGAGTACCCGACTTTACTATATCTATATCCACGATAAGTAATCCGTAGCCCGTGACCTTGCCGACCTTGCCCGATACGTCATTCATAATTACGGTAGATCCGCCCTCTATGCTGAGAGCCATATAAGGATACGATGTCGAGCTGCGCTTAAACTCTACGTCGTTGAATACTGCCGTAGTATTGCTGTTTACCGCAAGCACGTTGCCCGTGTTTCTCGAGTAGATATTGACCTTATCAAAAATGACGTCACTCTGGAAATTGACGGTAGCCGCAACCGAAGGAGTACCCCACATAAGAGCACCGTTCTGAGAAACTGCCGTACCTGCGGCGTTCTTCTCTCTCAGATCCGTGCCGTCAGCGAGGACTGCCGTGAACTTAGATACCGCACCGACGTCATAGGTATACGCCTTGTCACCGTAGTATCCCTTTTGGGTAACGTAAACGGTACCGCCCTTGTTCTCGGACGACTGCATGGCAGCGGTAAGAGTAGCAAAAGACTTGTATACGGTCTCCGAGCCGATCTTGTAGCCGTTGTTTGCAAAATAATATCCGTCCGTGGTATTTTCAAGCACGGGGGAAGTATAGGAGAATGCACCCGCATCGTCACCGCAGGAGCCGCATATATTTCTGTAAACGTGATTCACTACTGTCGGGGTATGCTTGTGTCCTATGATATCGCACAGATCATTTCCCTGAAGATCGAATACCTTGCCCGAAAAAGCGGAAAACTGTGACGCGTCTATTCCGTTGCCGAGAAGGTTTTTGTCAAGGTAGATAGTACCCGAGCCGTTATAGGAAAGAGCGCCTGCCGACTTAACGATAAGAGTAGATCCCGAAGCAACGGTAAGCTTGCTGTTACATACAGCCTTGTTGCCTCCTGCCGCCTCGGTACAATGCAGAAACTGCGCGTTTGCTCCTATAACCATCGTCGAATCGTTGTCAATAGCTATATTGGAAGCGTTCGCCTCTGCAGAGCAGGCTCTCTGGAGAATAACGACGTCGTCAAATATTACGTCGTTTTGGAAAGTAAGCGTGCTTTTCGCCGCGATCATCAGCATACCCTTCTGAGCAACGTCAACGTCGGGGCTTTCGGGATCAAAGTATATAGTTCCGTCCTTGTCCTTTGCGGTGACGAGCACGGTTCCATTGACCACGGGAAGGGTCAGATCCTGAGATATATATCCCTTCGCGGGTATAACGAGCGTACCTCCGCCCGTGAGAAGCCTGTACGCCGATGCAATGGTAAATTTCAGCTCAGAAGCCGACAAACCGTCGTTATCGTCACTTCCGCTATATGAAAAATACGCGTATTTTTCATCCGTTACGACAGGCTCTGTGTAAGAATTGCCGCCCTCAGTCTCTGCAAATATGCCGAGTGAAGCAAAAGCTCCGAGAGGCAGAGACATCACAATGCAGAGAAGTACTGCCAAAGCCCTGGTGGTTTTCTTTGTCATTTCCATTCCTCCGTAAATAGTTTTGCAAGACAACGTCACAGCGTTGTTCTTCTGTTCGATTTTAACATAACGAGATCGGTCAAGTCAACGGATTTATATAATTGTATACATAAAGTAAATAATTGTTTGCCGATACGAAGCAATGCGCAAAGGCTTTTGTTTTACTTTCACAAAGCACCGCCTGATCATTTGTTGATTATTCACCGTCTCTGTACGCCTCTGCATTATTATTATTATTATTATTTTAGAGAATCGTATCCGATTTTTGCAGTATAGGGTCTTTGATTGGAGAGTACTGGGTGGTATACTGTTTTTGTATGGGTAAAAATATATTTTAATTTATTTATATTACGGAGGTAGAAAAATGACTAACCGCAACATCATCTTTACCGCTCCCAAGGTAGCCGAGATCATCGAGAAGGAAATTCCCGCAGTAAAGCCGGGAACCGTACTCGTAAGAAGTGTCCGCGACACTATCAGCCCCGGTACCGAAAGAGCTAACCTTATAGGAGATCCCAATATCAACTCTTCCGCTCCCGGAAGCGTAAACTTCCCCCGCCATCTCGGTTATTCCATCTCGGGTATCGTTGAGGCGGTAGGCGAGGGTGTCACCAGAGTAAAGCCCGGCGACAGAGTTACCTGCGCTTGGACCAAGCACGCTCAGTACAACCTTATGAAGGAGTCAAACGTATATCCCCTTCCCGACTGCGTTGATTTCGACGAGGCGGCTCTCGTACATATTGCGACCTTCCCGCTTGCAGCTATCCGTAAGTGCCGTCTTGAGGCAGGCGAGAGCGCTATGGTAATGGGACTCGGCGTTCTCGGACTTCTCGGAATCGAGCTTCTCCGTGCAGCAGGCGCTTGCCCCATCATCGCCGTCGACCCCGTAGAGGCAAAGAGAGCACGCGCGCTTGAGCTCGGTGCCGACTATGCACTCGATCCCTTCGCTGAGGATTTTGCAGCCGAGGCAAAGCGTATCGCAGGCAACGGCGGTGTTAAGGTATGTCTCGAGATCACGGGTATCGGCTCCGGAATGGATATGGCACTCGACTGCATGGCACGCCACGGAAGAATGGCTCTGCTCGGATGCACCCGTTCCTCCAACTTCTCTATCGACTACTACCGTAAGGTACACGGCCCCGGAATCACTCTCGTAGGCGCTCATACAAACGCCCGTCCGAAGTACGAGTCCTCTAACGGCTGGTGGACCGAAAACGACGACGAGCGCACCGTAATAAAGTATCTCCAGCACAAGCGTCTTGACTTCAAGTGCCTCATCGAGGAGGTACACGCTCCCTCTGAGGGACCTGCGGTATTTACCAGACTTGCAAACGAAAAGTCCTTCCCGATCGTTCAGTTCGACTGGACTCAGGACTGATATAAGGGTACTTTGAAATGACACCCGTTAAAATAGCGCAGATAGGCACGGGCCACGACCATGCTGTGTATACGATGGCAAGCCTTCGCAAGCTCGAATGCTTTGACGTCGTCGGAATTGCCGAGCCAAATCCCTCGTACGTACAAAGACTCAAGGGTAAGACCTACGAGGGGCTCAAGGTATTCACCGTAGAGGAGCTTCTCGCGATGGAGGATCTTGATGCCGTAGCTATCGAATGCGAGGAGGAGAATGCAACGAAATACGCTCAGGCATTTGCCGACAAGGGCGTGCACGTGCATCTTGACAAGCCCGGAAGCCACGGTTACGCTTCATTTGAAAGAATGGTGGAAACCCTGCGCGAAAAGGATCTCGTTCTCCACATGGGATATATGTACCGCTACAACCCCACGGTCATGCGCGTGCTTGAAATGGTCAAGGCAGGAGAGCTTGGCGAGATATATTCCGTCGAGGCTCACATGAGCGTTCACCATCCGAAGGAAAAGCACCAATGGCTCTCTAATTACAAGGGCGGTATGATGTATTTTCTCGGATGCCACGATATAGATCTCGTGCTTCAGTTCATGGGAGGAGAGCCCGAGGAGATAATCCCGCTCAACTCAAGGACGGGACAGAGTGATCCCGACTGCGAGGACTATGGCTTTGCCGTGCTCAAGTACAAAAACGGCGTTTCCTTCGTAAAATCCTGCGCCGCCGAATATAACGGCTTTGACCGCCGTCAGCTCGTCGTATGCGGAACCAAGGGAACCGTCGAGATCAAGCCCTTTGAAATAAAGGTGGGAACGAGCCTTCAGCTCACCTCGGGACGTCTGACCAACGACGAGATCGAGGATGATAAGATATGGCAGGAGCGGTACGAGCCGCTTGAGGGGGAGCCCTACGACCGTTACGACGGAATGATGCAGTCCTTTGCCGACGAGATACGAGGACTTTATCCCAACCCCTATACCTACGATTACGAGCTTACGCTCTTCAAGACAGTAATGAAGTGCTGCAACTCGGATTAAGATTTATAGCAAAAGCCTTTGCACCGTAATCGATGCAAAGGCTTTTTATTTTTCAATTATTCAAAGAGTCTCTGTGCCGCCTCCACCTCTTCTGCGGTCGGCAATTGCACAGGAAGTGTGTTTTTTATTCCGAGGGCATTATACTTATACTCTGCGTAATTGTGATAAGCAAGCACCTTTACCCTGCTTACGTGCTTCAGCTCTTCGAGAAACTCCTTAATTTTTCCGATCTGATCCGAATTATATCCCGGGACGTAAGGTATCCTTATCTCCGTTGTTTTTCCGAGGCTGTCAATATATCTGAGATTGTCAAGAATAAGCTTGTTTGCGCGTCCCGTGCATTTTATATGAACATCCTCGTCTATTGCTTTTATATCATACAAAAAAACGTCTGTGTGCTCCGCGACCTTATCAAATGCCGAGCGGGGTGCGTATCCGCAGGTATCGACCGCCGTATTTATCCCTTCCGCCTTCAAAGCTCTCAGAAGCTCCGCGCAGAGATCAGCCTGACTCAGGCATTCTCCGCCCGAAAGAGTGACACCTCCGCCCGAGCTGTTATAGTAATCCGCATCCTCAAGGAGCACAGGCATCAGTTCTTGTACCGTTACCTGTCTTCCGCGGTGCTTGAGCGCTTCTCCGAGGCACACACTCTCACACGTTCCGCAGCCTATACACGTCTGACGCGAAAACAGATGCACTCCGTTTACGAAGGAATGTACGTTCTGCGAGCACGCCAAAGCACACTCTCCGCATCCGATGCATTTTTTACTATGATATTCAAGCTCTGCATTGAAGCTGATATTCTCGGGGTTATGACACCAAATGCAATTCAAAGGACAGCCCTTGAAAAAAACCGTTGTCCTGATCCCGTCGCCGTCATGCACGGCAAAGCGCTTTATATCAGTGATAATACCCTTTCTCATCGTTACCTCATCCACGGCTTCTGTTTATAAATTCATCCTGCTGCGCTTTGTCAAGATCATTAAAAAGAACGTTCCATCCGCAAAGACGAATCTGCAGATTTGCGTAACTGTCCGGGTCCTCTTGTGCTTTTATCAACGTCTCGGGATCAAGCACGTTAAAATGCACCGCAAATCCCCCTCGACTCATAAAAGTTCTGAGCAGCCCTTCGAAAGCCGTCATTCCTTCCTCTCCCTCGACCGCACTCGAGTGGAGCTGCACGTCAGCCACGTAACCATCGGGGCATTTTGTCCCGTCAAGCTTCAACAGTGAATTAAGGTAGGCAGTAACCCCGTTTTTATCCTGACCGACAGAAGCACAAAGATTCTTTGAAAGAGGCTCTCCCGACAATCTGCCGTCCGGCGTAGCCCCGGTCACTCTGCCCATACCGAAGCGCCAGTCGACCGAGAACATACCGCACCTGAATACACCGCCTCTGCCGTTGCGCTTGCCGTTTATATGCTCCGAAAAACGGTCGTATACGTCACATGCAAGCTCGTCCGCTTCCTTAATGCCGTTTCCGAATTTTGGATAGCTTTTCAGAATATACAATCGGAGCTTAGGGTCTTGCGCCCAGTTTGATCTTAACAGCGAGCGAAGCTCATCAAGAGTTTTCAGCCTGTCCGTATATACGACGTGCTTTACTGCTAACAAGCCGTCTATAAGAGTAGCCATTCCCGCACCGACAATGGAGGTATTATTATACTTCGCCCCACCGCTGTATACGTCAATACCCGATTCCCTGCTCGTCTTATACGTTGGTGACATTATCATCGAAGGACAGACGTCGTCATAACGATGCTCGTACGTTACCAGAGTATCCATGCATACGTCCGTGTAGTATAACAGCTTATCAACGACCGCTTTGTAAAAATCATCGAAGGTGCTGTATTGAGAGTCAGAGTCAAACACAAGCTCAATAGACTTCGCCAGATTCAACAGACCCGCGCACGTACACGGAACCTCGTTTCCTTCTGCCGCAGGCTCGTAACAGCCGTAAGGAATTACGCGTTTCGCATCCTCCCTTGACACTCCGATCTTTTCAAGCGCCGCCGAAGAGACCTTGGTATTTATGAATACGAAGCTGCTCTTTCCCTCTCTTATCATCTCAAGGATGAGGCGAAGAGTCTTTTTGTCCATTCCGTCGTGATAGAGAACGTGTATTTTCGGATCGTATATATCAAGCTCACGGTACGCCCGAAGGAACGCAAGCTTAAGCTCGTTCGAGCCGTCGGTGCCGTCATCCTTCATCCCGCAAATATTCAAAGGGAGGTTAGCGTTAACCTTCATCGACGTGACAGAGATCAGAAAATATTTCAGTATCTCGTCAAGCTGACGCTCCGTAAATCTTCCCGACTCAATATCATTTTTATAAAAACGGCAGATCATTCTGTCGATACCGCCGAGTGACCGCACCGTAACGGTATCTATATGCGTCTGGATTACGTAAAACAAAAGAATAAGCTGTAACGCCTGCGGGGTCGTCTTTGGAGGCGATTCGGACAAGGCGCGAAGACCGTCTGCAATAAAAGCGCCTTTTTCGGTATTCGATCCTTGCGCAAGATCCGCAAAGCGCAAAAGCATTCTCTGCATAGCACGGTAAACGGAAATTCTTTGTTTATAATACTCTGTTTTCTTTTCGTCTGCCCCGTGCTTGCCCATAGCCGTCTCGAGATCGGATATCACCCCGCAAAGACCCCTGTCCAAAAGATAATTCCAATCGGGAGCAACGTGTCCGAAATCCATCATTGCCCTGAAGGCTTTGGTCTCCTCAAGCGAAGATATCTCTTCGGTTATAACCGATCTCTTCAAGCGTCTCTGTGCGTTAGCGCATACCTTATGCATTATTCGGGAGTGATTTAACATATAAACGAAAATATTCTCTTTCCCTGCGCGCAGCTCCGCCTTGTTAAGCATAATACATACCGCCCGCGCTTTTTTGCTTGCAAAGGTTTCACCGCCGTCCGTACCGAGCATCACCGACTCGATCTCGCGCTCAAGCTCCGAATCCTGCTCAAAGCTTGAACCAAGTCCGTCCTTGAGAATATATTCTTTGGCTTTTTCAAAAGTTTCCCACATGATGATCTTCCTCCGACAGTTCTCATAATTCCGCTTATATAATACCTGATACGACAGCAAACGTAAATGTAAAAAACAAACAGTTATTACTTTTCGAACATAAATACTTGATTATTATTTTCAAATGCCGTAATATATACTAAAAGGAGGTGATGCTCGTGAAGATCACCGACAAGGAGCTTGATATCAAAAGCATACTTGACGTTCACAGAGGCTGCATTCCGCAAGGTAAACGAGAGTGCCGCTCCCGTCACAGCGACTGCTTCGTCCTCGTTTGTACGGGTAGCGCAGACTATTGCTTTAACGGCGAGAAGCACACGGCGTCTTTGGGGGATCTGATCTTTCTGTCGCACCGAAGCACCTACACTATTGATATAAGCTGCAACAATTACACTTTTATATACGTTGATTTTTTCTTCGGAGCCGATCACGGCGAGACTCTGTCAAATATGATATACAAGTCCGAGAGGTTAAGCGGACTTGAGCAGTACTTTGAGCAGCTCTACAACTCAAAAAAGGTCGGGAGCTATGCTGACGACTTGTACTGCAGAGCGTTGCTTTATCTTATATACACGCAAGCGGCAAGATCGGATATAACTCAGTATATATCGAAAAAGCGCCGAAACGATCTCGACGCGATAACGCAGTACATGCAAAGCAACCTCAGCGATACGGAAATGAGCGTGAAAAAGCTTGCTCTTGCTTGCGGTATAAGCGAGGTGCATTTCCGCAGGCTGTTTGAAAAAATATACCATACCTCCCCATCAAAATACCTGAATGCGCTGAGGATCAGACGAGCCAAGGAGCTTTTGACCGAAAAAAGCTACAGCATGGCTCAGATATCCGAGAAATGCGGTTTTCGCAATCAATATTATTTTTCAAAGGCGTTTAAAGCGCTGACCACGCTTACCCCGAGCGAGTACAAAAGCAGATATTCACAGCTAATATGACCGACCGTGCTTTTTATGGTTGACTTTACCGTAGAAATAATATATAATCGTTTATAACTGGTATTGCTTTTGGAGGGATTATTTACTATGGCAGGGAAAGTTATTGTAGATTGGACTACTATTACTAATTTCGTTATAGACGCTTTCGTCGGATACGGTGTGCCGCGAAAGGACGCGGAGATATGCGCTGACGTTCTTCTTGAGTCGGATAAAAGAGGTATTGAATCTCACGGTGTCAACCGCTTCAAGCCCGTATATCTTGATAGAATAAGAGACGGCATTCAGTTTCCCGAGACCAACTTCGAAATAATCAAGGAGACACCCACGACCGCGGTCATCGACGGTCACAGCGGAATGGGACAGGTCATCGGCTACAAGGCGATGATGCTTGCTATCGAAAAGGCAAAGACCTACGGCATGGGCATGGTCACGGTACGTAACTCCTGCCATTACGGAATTGCGGGCTACTACCCCACCATGGCTTGCAAGGAGGGCTGTATCGGTATTACGGGAACGAACGCCCGCCCGTCCGTTGCTCCGACCTTCGGTGTCGAAGGAATGTTCGGAACAAACCCGCTTACGATCGGCATTCCAACCGACGAGGAATTCGATTTTCTCATTGACTGTGCTTCATCCATCACGCAAAACGGCAAGGTAGAGTATTACGAGAGGATCGGCGAGGAGGTACACGCGGGTACGATCATAGGTCAGGACGGCAAGCCCGTCGAGGGAGACGCGGGAGAAGCGCTGAGAATGATACGCGGAGGAACTGCGGCGCTCACCACCCTCGGAGGAATAGGCGAGGCTCTCGGCGGCTACAAGGGATACGGTTACGCTATGGCTGTAGAGCTGATGTGCGCCGCACTGCAGGACGGTGCTTACGGAAAGGCGCTCGACGGCAAGGATGCAGACGGCAACAAGACTACGTATAATCTCGGTCACTTCTTTATCGCTATAGACACAAATCACTTTCTCGGTGAGGAGCTGTGCAGAAAGAAGGCTGGAGACATTCTCAGAGCCGTGCGCGCTTCAAAGAAGGCACCCGGTGCCGATCACATATACACCGCAGGCGAGAAGGAATACCTGACGCGCGTCGCAAGAGGAAGTGGGATCGTAGCGATGTCGTTCTGTGA
>JAZMZS010000129.1:0-6021 GCA_045586105.1 Eubacteriales bacterium
GGCTCACAGAACGACATGGCTACGATCCGACTTCCTTATATCATCTATGGGACTTTTTGATAAAATTTTCGGAACCTACAGCGACAGACAGATAAAGAAGATCAAGCCTATCGCTGACAAAATAGAAGATCTCGCCGATAAATATTCGGCAATGTCGGATGAGGAGCTTCGCGCCACGACCGCACTTCTCAAGGGCAGACTTGAAGAGGGGGAGACGCTTGACGACATCCTTCCCGACGCATTTGCTGCAGTAAGAGAAGCCGCAGACCGTGTTCTCGGAAAGCGCCCCTTCTATGTTCAGCTTCTCGGAGGTATCATCCTTCATCAGGGCAGAATTGCCGAGATGAAGACAGGAGAAGGAAAGACACTCGTGGCGACCCTTCCCGCATACCTTAATGCTCTTTCGGGTAAGGGTGTACACATAGTCACGGTAAACGATTATCTTGCACGCTGCGGTGCCGAGGAAATGGGCAGAGTATATGCCTTTATGGGACTGACTACGGGACTTGTTGTTCAGGGGCAGTACAGAGAGGATAAGAAAAAGGCGTACGAGGCGGATATCACCTACGGAACGAACAATGAGTTCGGCTTTGACTATCTCCGTGACAACATGGTCATCTACAAGGAGAGAATGGTGCAGAGAGGCCATAACTTCGCAATAGTTGACGAGGTGGACTCTATTCTTATAGATGAAGCAAGGACCCCGCTTATCATTTCGGGTGAGGGTGACAAGTCTACAGATCTATACGATATGGCGGACAAGTTCGTGCGCGGTATACGTAAGTTCGTTATCAAGGAGCTCGATAATAAGGAATCTCACGATGATATCGATGCGGATTATATCGTTGATGAAAAGGCAAAGAGCGTGGTGCTGACAAAGGCAGGAATAGAAAAGGCAGAGAAATTCTTCGGTATCGAAAATCTCTCGGATCCCGAGAATTCCACGATCGCGCATCATATCAACCAGGCGATCCGCGCCCATGGTATCATGCACAACGATATCGACTATATGGTAAAGGACGGTCAGGTCATAATCGTAGATACCTTTACAGGACGTCTTATGCCCGGACGCCGTTATAATAACGGACTGCATCAGGCAATAGAGGCGAAGGAGCACGTAAAGGTCGAGAGAGAGTCAAAGACACTTGCTACGATCACATTCCAGAACTACTTCCGTCTTTACGGAAAGCTCTCGGGAATGACGGGAACCGCACTTACAGAGGAAAACGAGTTCAGAGAGATATATGCCCTCGACTGTGTCAGCGTCCCGACAAACAAGCCCATGATCAGAGAGGATCACAATGACGCCGTATACAAGAGCGTTAAGGGCAAGATGAACGCTATAGTAGCACAGGTCAAGGAGTGCCACGATAAGGGACAGCCTATTCTTGTGGGTACTGTATCTGTCGAAAAATCGGAGGAGCTCTCAAGGCGCCTGAAGCTCGAGGGCATTTCCCACGTTGTCCTCAATGCAAAGCACCATGAAAAGGAAGCCGAGATCGTTGCCCAGGCAGGTAAGCTCGGAGCGGTTACAATTTCCACCAATATGGCGGGAAGAGGAACGGATATCATGCTCGGCGGAAATGCCGAATTTATGGCGAAGACCCGCATGCGCCAGCTCGGGTACGAGGAGGAGATGATAGGAAATGCCGTCAGCTTCTTCGTGACAGATGATGAGGAGATACTCAGCGCAAGAGCTAAGTTTGCCGAGCTCAAGCGGGAATATGCGGACGAGATACGCCCCGAGGCTGAGCGTGTGTGTGAGCTCGGCGGTCTCTTTATACTCGGAACAGAGAGACACGAGTCCCGCCGTATAGACAACCAGCTCAGAGGCCGAAGCGGCAGACAGGGAGACCCCGGTGAATCGAGATTTTACCTCTCTCTTGAGGATGATCTCATGCGTCTGTTCGGCTCTGACAGGATCATCGGACTTGTAGAGAAAATGGGACTTGATGACGATACCCCCATCGATGCGGCTATACTTTCGGGAAGCATTGAGTCCGCACAGAAGAGAATAGAGGATCAGAACTTCAACCGCAGAAAGAACGTCCTGACATACGATGATGTAATGAACCAGCAGAGAAAGGTCATCTACAAGCAGCGTAATGACGTACTTGACGGAATGGATCTTCAGCCTAAGATAACATCAATGATAGAGCAGTGCATTGCGGATAATGTCAATATGCGCTGCGCATCGGACGATCCTGCCGACTGGAATCTGGCAGAGCTTCGCGAGTACTTCCGCGGATATCTTATCGCTGAGGGTGAATATGAATATACCGATGAGGAGCTCGCTTCTCTTGACCGTGAAAAGCTGAAGGAAGAGCTGACCGAGAGAGCGATCGGTATATACGAGGGCAAGGCAGAGCTGTTCGGAAGCGAGGATATCGTGCGGGAGCTCGAGAGAGTCGTGCTTCTTCGTAACGTAGATGAAAAATGGATGGATCACCTTGACGCCATGGAGGAGCTGAAGGGCTCTATAGGACTTCACGCTTATGCTCAGAGAGACCCTGTGGCAATGTACAGAATACAGGGTGCGGATATGTTTGACGAAATGATAGCTGATATCAGAGAGAATACTGTCAGAATGATACTTTCCGCCATGCCCAAGCCCCGCGAGGAGATAAAGCGTGTGCAGGTAGCAAATCCCCTGATAGAAGGCTTTGCGGGAGGAAAGGCTCCCGTGCGCAAGGCTGCTGTTAAAAAGACCGAAAAGGTCGGCAGAAATGACCCATGCCCCTGCGGAAGCGGAAAAAAATACAAAAAGTGCTGCGGACAGAACGAAAACGCAGGGGAGTGATAGGATAGCATGGGATTCGGAATATTATTGATGGGATTTTTGCTGTCTATGAGCAATTATCCCGGGTATACCGATTGTGCTGCGTTTTTTGTCATATTCTATGCAATGCTCAAGCTGGAGGAGTACAGCCGTCTTTTCAGAACTGCAAAGTTTGTTGCATTTGTGATCTTCTCGTGCGGAATAGCGGGAATGATGCTGTCTATGGGAGAGCTTATCGGCTTTGTCGATGAGACAAATACCCTGATACCCATCTATGAGAATATCAGCGAAGTGCTGAAGATCCTGTTCGGCGCATTCATGCTGTTCGGTATTATTGATATATCAAAGCAGACCGCACTCGACTCCAACGTTACCGCGGGCGTCCGCACACTGATCACCCTCGGTCTCTATCTTGTTCTTTTTATCCTGTCATTCTTTTTCAGAATATTCATTACCTGGAGAATGCTCATGCGTGTGATATACATGCTTGCTGCGGCATATCTGATATTCTGCTGCTACAGATGGATCTGTCTCGAGGGGGAAGAGGATATGTCACCGTACACCTCGCGCTTTGAGCTTGTCAACCATCTGCGCAGGCGTCTTGATGAAAAGGCGGAGATCGGCAACCGTAAGGGAGCGGAGATAGAGGAGTTCAAACGCAGACAAGCGGAATCAAGAAAGAACGGCGTAGACGTGACACGCACTTTTTCGCAATCGAAGAAGAGAAAATAGGTGAATGAATGAAGTCAAATACAACTAAATGCATCGGGAAAATTGCACTCGGTGTGATCTTTTTGCTAAACCCTAATATTACGGTGATCGATATCCTTCCCGATTTTATAGGATGTCTTCTGATCATATCCGGACTTGCATCGCTACGAGATCTTTCGGATTCCTTTGAGGAAGCAAGAAGGAATTTTATCAGGCTTCTGTGGGTGTCGCTGTCGCACATTCCCGCCTTTGTGCTGATGATATTCATTTCGGCGTCCTTTGTAAATGAAAAAACGAGCATCCTCGTGTTTGCTTTTGTATATGCGGTAGTCGAATTATTCCTTGTAAACAACGCTCTCACTATGCTTATTGACGGGTTCGTTTACGTCGGAGAGAGATACAACGGCGATTCATGCTTTTATGAAACGAAAAAGAACGGCAGACGCCTTGACGTTTCGCATCTCAGAGCTTTTACTACCTTATGCCTTGTTCTGACAAAGGGACTGGGGGTTCTGCCTAATCTTGTGTATCTTTACGATACATCTCTCGGTTACGGTGCCGTTGTCAATCAGTATGCCGTCAATCCGGTGTCCTTTATAGGTCCTGTGACGGCAATATGCTTTATTCCCGGGGTCATTATTTGCGCGGTGTGGTCCTGCAGGATGTATTCCTACATATCGAAGATCAAGCGGGATGAGAATTTTGTTCTCGCGCTCGACGGTGTGATCGAGAGCAGAAGTGCGGAGAATACCGCGGTCTACAGATACCGCAGGACGTCTACGGCTGTATATCTTATTACGGCTGCAATAATACTTTGTGCTGACTTTTATGTGGATGAGTTCAATATTCTGCCCGATATATTCAGCGCGCTTGTGATGATCGCAGCATCTCTTTATATGAGAAGAAAATTCAATATCCCGCTGCTCGGCTGTGCGGTGTGCGGGATCTACGCCGCGCTTGAAGCCGGCATGCTCGCGTATGCCTCGTATTTTAACGTGCATTTTAAGTTTTCGGACGTTGGCAGAGTAGTGGAAGCGGATGCCGCGTTTAATCTCTATATCGTTTTGCTCAGCGCATGCGCCCTGTTCTTTGTGCTTTCTCTCTCTACGCTTCTTTTCGGCTATACAAGGGTGCTGGCGGGAGGCTTCGAGAGTGCTGTGAGACAGGGACATACAAAGGGCGGCAAGGACATATTCTATGAGGCGCATAAAAAGAGAAATCTCGTCGCCGTTGTGCTTTCTGTCGCGGCATGCGTATGCCAGCTCGTTCAGATATTCTCTATGGGAGACATGAAGAGAATTCTTTTAAACAAGAATTCCTATACCGATTCGAGCGGTATCTACGTTCCCTCGCTCGAGGGCTTCTGGATGGTCAGCCTGATAGCGAATATCGTTCTGATATCCTTTGTGATATATACGGTATCAAAATCGCGCGAGGAATTGAAGGAGCGCCTGTATATCCTATGACAAAAGCATTTATGTCAACTGATTGCAGAAATATAAACAGCGGAGGACCGTTTTGGTCTTCCGCTGTTATGCTTTTATACAGGTCAATCTATGTCCTCTACTACGTTCTCGGGAGGAGTGAGGAGCTGCTCGGGGTTTTTGAGGATCTTTTTGAGCATTTTGAAGGCGGAAGCGTAATAATAGCCGTCAACTATACGCTCGTCGGTTACGACCTTGAGATCGACGAAATGACGCTTTTTTACGTTGCCCTCGCTGTCATAAATTAGCTGTGTACGTCTCGCACCGTAACTGATGAATATCGGCAGATTGCCGAAATCATAGATGTGGTGGTAGATGGGCTGAATACCGAGAGAGCCCATGCTTGTGATGATCATCGAGCCGTGGAAGGGGGATACGTTCAGCAGCAGCTTGGGAAGCCATCCGTGGTAATCAAGAAAGAAAAGGAACCTGATGATACCTCTCAGTATAAATCTCGGCAGGCTCATGAGAAATCCCGCCACACCGTCAAAGTCGCTCGAGGATTCCATATTGTTGTTTTCCTCGACGAGATGGTTGAATTTTTCATACACGTCGGTGAGTGTGTCGGCAGGAAGAAACCTCGCCTTGATCATCGTGTCAGGGGCATTGAGCGAAAGCTCCTTTTTGATCGCCATGTTTATGTCGATCGAATGCCGTGCATATACTCTCTGACCGGAGACAAATCTGTTGAGAGCCGGACGCTGCGAAACAACGCGCACATAGGAGGCGAGGATGATATGAAGGATACCGATGTTTTTATATCCCTCGGATCGGAGCTTGCGCACGAGTGCTTCAGCCTCGTCTATCTCTATAGAGTCAGCAAAGTAGTTCATCGCATCCGAGCGGTTTTTCATGATAAAGGGCATCAGACAGTTGATCGGGGTGAGCTTTCGAATTCGTCTGCCCTCTACACGGTCTCCGAGCCTTCTCTTCCTTTTGGGTATGTATGCTATATCGGTTTCTTTTTTCATGTCACTATTGACCTTTCGGAGATTTTCGTTAATATAATTTTAATTATTATAATACAAAGTATTCATAAAAGCAATA
>JAZMZS010000130.1:0-11150 GCA_045586105.1 Eubacteriales bacterium
GCTTATCATATCTTCTGCGGAGCATGCCATTGAATGCGACAGATACTATTCCTGTCTCCTCGGATACAACGATGACCTTGGCATCGCTCGCCTCGCTCATACCAAGCGCGGCTCTGTGCCTCGTTCCGAGGTCCTTGGACAGCTCTGAGCTTTCTGTGAGCGGAAGAAAGCACCCTGCTGCAAGTATCCGCATATCCCTGATGATCATAGCACCGTCATGCAGAGGCGCTTTGTTGAAAAATATGTTATTTATCAAAGAGGAGTTAACATCCGCATTGATAATGACGCCTGTCTTTACTATATCGCCGAGCTTTGTTGTATTCTCGAGAACTATCAGTGCACCCGTCTTGGCAGAGGCAAGCTCAAACACGGCATCGCACAGGGCATTTATTGCCTCGGCATCGGCAGAAGCATTCTTTGTCTTTATGCTCGTAATACCCTTCAGCGATTCTCCTCCGACCTTCTCAAGAGCAGCGCGCAGCTCGGGCTGAAAAATAATAACGATGGCAAGCAGCCCGACCTGGAATATATTGGCAAATATATACCTTAACGTCTGAAGCTGAAAAAGCTCCGCAAGGATAAGAACAGCAGCCAGGAGCACAAGACCGCCCGCAAGCTTGCCCGCTCTTCTGTCCTTTATGAATTTGTAGACAAAATGGAGGATCACGGTAACGATAAGAATATCGATAATATCGTTTACTCCGATCATTTTGAACTGTCTCAGCACACTGCCGAACAGCTCGACCAATTCACTGAATACCTTTCCCATAGCAACCGTCCGATTTTACACAAAATATATAGAAATATAATAATATAAAATAGTATATCATAAGTATATGTGAAATTCAAATATTTTTGAAATATTTTTCTCATTATATTGTTAATTTTTAATGAAATTTTAAAAAAATCGAGCCGTCCGCACACGATCTGACGGGGTCACGGTCATAATGTCCGAAAAACGTACGCAATACAAAGCACAAAGATCAACAAAATGAAAAAAAGCAACGGCAATAGACCGTTGCTTTTACATATCAAACCGAAGCAATACAGATTACATCCTATTCAGGAAATACACCACTATGAAAAGAATGCACCACACAGGAAGGGTGAACAAAAAAGTAACAAAAAGCCCGAAAAATATATTGCTGAGCTTCTCAAGAAAAGGATTTGCTTTTTTGGGAGCAACATTGCTCTCTGCCTGCTGACTGAGGATCGTAGTTTCTTTCATTGGTAGCCTCCGTATATGATCGCATAGTTTATGCAGAATAATTTAGTACACAAAGATTATATTGCAAAACCGCCGATTTGTCAATAGTTTTTACACAAAGTTCATCATTTTTCTTTCAGGATATGGTATTTTAGTTAAAGTAGCGATAATTCGGTTTTTCTGTGAGAGGAGCAAAGGATGGACATTATTATTCCAATCGAATATGAAAACAGACCTCTTAAGCTGTTTTTACAAAAGGAGCTTGACCTATCACAGAAAATGATCACGAGGCTCAAGGCTTTACCGGACGGAATGGTTCTCAACGGTACGCGTGTCACAGTCCGCGCGGTTCTGCACAACGGAGACAGACTGTATCTCAACACAGAGCACGAAGCAAGAACGAGCGACGCAATAGAAGCCGTCCGCATGCCTCTTGACATTCTGTTCGAGGATGAGCATTACATCGTCTTGAACAAGCCTTCAAACATGCCGACACATCCTTCCCACGATCACTACGGCGACACTCTGGCAAACGGAATTGCTTATCTATATCGGGAGAGAAACGAAAAATTTGTATTCAGGGCTGTCAACAGACTCGACAGAGATACAAGCGGAATAGTCGTATTCGCAAAAAGCGCACCTGCTGCATACAGATTCAGCTTGTTACAGCAAAATAAACTTATTACAAAGAAATATTTAGCTATTGCAGTCGGTGCGCTTCAAGGAAGCGGCAGCATCACCGGTTATATAAAAAGAAAAGAAAACAGCATCATGCTGCGCGAGCTTTCAGAAAGAGAGGATGAAGGCGGCGCTTATTCCCGTACGGATTACAGATCGCTTGCAACAGCGCAGGATTGCAGCCTTTTAGAGCTGATCCTGCACACGGGGCGGACCCACCAGATACGAGTCCATCTGTCAAGCATAAGCCACCCCGTGCTCGGGGATGGTCTGTACGGCTCTGAGGATGGATACAGGCGCCATATGCTGCATGCATACAAAATGTCATTCATACATCCTTTTACCGAAAAACGAATTTCTTTATCCGCCACCATACCCCCAGACTTTTCTGAGGTGATGAAAAAGAAAGGCATATCATATGACGATTTTTAACAGTTTGAGCGACACCGGATCCGAGACCAAAAAGAAGCCTTTATTCAATCGGATAATCGGCTCTGTACCCCTGTACGCAAAAATTGCGGGATCGCTTTTTATCCTCAGTCTCGCAATACATCTGATCTCGCTCAGATCGAGCGCCTTTGCCGATTTCTTCACGGAAAATATTGCCGCCGTTCCAAGATCGGTGCTTGCATTTATCACTGGGCTCCTTCCCTTCTCGGTCGCAGAAGCTTTTATACTGATGCTCCCTGTGCTTATCATGGTTTATTTCGCTCTGACCTGGGACTATTATATACGAAAGAACCACAGCATGCGTCCGCTTGTATATATGATCGTATCGATCGCTTTTGTACTGTATTCGATCGCAGTGTTTACCTTTCTGACCGGGTATTCAAATTCTACGCTCGACAAAAAGCTCAAGATCGACAAACATCCTGTCTCTGCCACCGAGCTTTTCGAAACCGCCGAGACGGTTTACGCCGAGCTTACAGAGTTATATCCGTCGGTCGATTTTGAATACGGCGGTTTTTCGATCATGCCGTACGATATTTCCGAGATGAGTGAAAAACTGATCGATGCATATGACGTATGCAAGGAGAAATATCCCTTTCTTCACAACATCAAAACGAAAATAAAGCCTATAGCATTAAGCGAGGCGATGTCATACACTCATATTACAGGTGTATATACCTATTTCACGGGAGAAGCGAATATCGATGCTGCCTTCCCCGATTTCACTCTTCCCTACACAAGCGCACATGAATTTGCACATCAAAGAGGCATCGCAAGAGAGGACGAGGCAAATTTCGTGGCATATCTTGTTTGTATCAACTCGGATGACGATTATATCAGGTACAGCGGATACATGAATATGCTCCAATATCTGCTCAATGCACTATACTCTGCCGACAAGGATCTTTATTCGCAGTTTTATTCCGAGGTAAAAGCAAAGACCAAAGGCGAGCTTCGGGCTTATTCGTCCTTTTTCGATAAGTACAGAGACTCCACAGCATCAAAGGTCAGCGGAGCGGTTAATGACACCTATCTTAAGCTCCAGGGAACAGAGGGCTCAAAAAGCTACGGAATGGTAGTTGATCTTGCTGTTGCGTATTATAAGAACAGCATCAACGCCGATTAAAGGAGCTTTGCTTCTATTCCGTATCGCAAGACGCATTTGTATGGATTTGTTCTTTTTTCCGAAAAATATTTTCCGAAAACACTTTATTTTTTGTTTATGATATGTTATACTAAAATGAAAATGTGTGTTTTTCGGTCATGTGGATCGTTTTATTATAAGAATTGAAAGGATCATACGCTTCGTTCGTATTATATCTTCATATGGATAAATTTATTATAAAAGGCGGCAAACCGCTCGTCGGCGAGGTCACTATAAGCGGCTTCAAGAATGCTGCTCTGCCGATCATTTTCGGTTGTATACTTACCAAGGACAAATGCACGATAGAAAATCTCCCCGATATCAGAGACGTTGCCAAAGCATTCGAAATACTGAGTGCTATGGGAGCAAAGATCGAATACATAAATGAGAATACCGCCACCATCGATACAAGATACGTCCGTCAGGGGATGGCGCCTGCGGCTCTTGTTTCAAAAATGCGCGGCTCCACCTATATTCTCGGTGCAGAGCTTGGCGCATTCGGCAAAGCGGAGATCGCCTGGCCCGGCGGGTGCGATTTTGGCATCAGACCTATAGATCAGCACATCAAGGGCTTTGAAGCGATCGGTGCTAAGGTCACTATTGCGGAAGGCTTCGTCAGAGCCGAAGCAAACGAAGGTATTATCGGCAATTCGGTCTATTTCGATACAGTATCCGTCGGCGCGACCTGCAATCTGATGCTTGCTTCTGTAATGGCAGAGGGCATTACCATCATCGATAACGCCGCGCGCGAGCCGCATATCGTTGACCTGGCAAACTTCCTCAACACCTGCGGAGCAAAGATCACGGGTGCGGGAACCAACGTCATCAAGGTCAAGGGTGTCAAGGAGCTTCACGGCTGTACGTACGCGATAATTCCCGACATGATCGAAGCGGGAACATACATGCTCGCAGCAGTCGCAACTCATGGCAAGATCAAGATCAATAACGTTATCCCAAAGCACCTCGAATCTATTTCATCCAAGCTCGAGGAGATGGGTGTAAATGTCGAAGAGGTCGACGATTCCATCATCATATCAAAAACCGACAGATTAAAGAAGATAAGAGTCAAAACTCTTCCCTATCCCGGATACCCTACCGATATGCATCCTCAGATGACAGCGGCGCTATGCTTTGCCGATTCGGGAAGCACCGTCACGGAAACCGTATTTGAAAACAGATTCAGATACGTAGATGAGCTCAGAAAGATGGGTGCCGATATTACCATCCATGACAAGACCGCTTATATCAACAATTCTCCGCTCCACGGTGCTATAGTAAAAGCTGTAGATCTGAGAGCAGGTGCGGCTATGGTGATAGCAGGTCTTGCCGCAAACGGCATCACCGAAATATCAGAGATCTATTCCATCGAAAGAGGCTACGAGAATATAGTTGCCAAGCTCACCGCACTCGGAGCCGATATCAAAAAGGTTACCGAATAAATTCCGATATAAAAACGACACGGCGCAAAACCGTGTCGTTTCTTTTTTTATTGTGATCACTGCATTTCTCTGCGGCCCTCTATAGCTCTGTGGAGCGTAACCTCGTCGGCATATTCGAGATCTCCACCTACGGGAACACCGTAGGCAAGTCTCGTGACCTTCACGCCGAGATCAGACACGAGGCGCGAGATATACATAGCCGTAGCCTCGCCCTCAACATTTGGGTTTGTAGCAACTATGATCTCGGAAACCGTGCCCTCGTGTATACGCTTGAGCAAACCGTATATATTGATATCATCGGGACCGACACCGTTGATGGGTGAAAGCACCCCTTCAAGCACGTGATATACCCCGTTGAATTCTCTCACTCGCTCAAAAGCCATAACGGCCTTTGCATCCTCAACGACGCATACAAGAGAGCGGTCGCGCTTATCGTCCGAGCAAATATCGCACATATCACCGACACAGATGTTGCCGCATATGCTGCATTTCTTTATTTCTCTTTTTGCGGCAAGTATAGCGCGCGCAAATTCCTCAGCCTGCTCATCCGTGAGATCGAGCACGGAAAGAGCAAGCCTTGTAGCGGTTTTTCTGCCGACACCCGGCAATGAGCCGAACTGCTCGATCAGTTTTTGCAAGGGTAGAATGTAATCGATCATAGCTGTTATTCAGTCCTCAAATCAAAACATACCGGGAATATTCATCTGTCCCGTGATCTTTGACATTTCGGTCTCGCTGACCTCGTCCACCTTCTTTATAGCCTCGTTTACCGCTGCTACAAGAATATCGGACAGGGTCTCAATATCATCGGGGTCTACGACCTCGGGCTCGATGTTGATGGAGAGTATCTCTCTCTTTCCGTTGATCTTAACGCTTACAACTCCGCCGCCTGCAGAGACATCATATTCACGGCTCTCCAACTCCTCCTGCATAGCAGCCATATCCTCCTGCATCTTCTGTGCCTGACGGATCATGCTGTTCATATTCTGGGGGCCGCCGCCCATTCCCTTAGGTAATCTTGCTTTCATTTTAAGTACCCTTTTACCTTCCGTATATTATTGATTATATAAGATCATCAATGGGTGATCTTTTCTTTTTCTGCGACGGATCGCAGATAAAATTCAACTGTGCATCGCTCACCCTTGTTTGCTCATAGAATGAGACCGCATCCGCTATCGCGACCCTCGTCTTCTCTCTGGACAGCATTCTGACAGCGGAATCATTATCGACCACGATGGTGAATTCTCCCTCGGGTGTTTTATAAGCCTCGGAGAGATCGATAAATCCGTTGGATGTCGGGATGCTGTTTTTGACAGATTCGATCACGTCGTCCCAATACTTGAGATCAATTTTTTCGGATGTTGTCTGTGCGCAAACAAACTCGGGCTCCTTTTCCGCCTTGTGAGATGATACGTTATTCTTCTCAGCAGGGGCTTTTTGGTGCATCTCGTTCTGTTTCTCCGCATCCTTCTCCGCTTTCGCCTCTGCAAAGGGAGGCTGTATCCTTCCCGAAGATACATCCGAGATCAGTGCATTCATGCGCATTACTCTGCTCTCAAGCTCGTTTATTCTCGAAAGTATTGCCTCGGAGGAATTATCAAGCGCGGGATCACACAGGCGCACCAATGTCATCTCGGCTATATTCCTTTTATAGCTTCCCGCCCTTTGCATGACCGAAAGCGCCGCATCAAGCATCTTTGACTGTCTGATTATCTCAGCCGTAGTCATATCTGAGGTCAGAGCGCGCAGTTCATCGCGCTCGTTCTCGGATATCTCGAGATACCCCTCCGGCTCCTTTACGGTCTTCACAACCAGCATGTCTCGCCAGAAGCTTATGATCTCTCCCCAGAACACAGACACGTCCTTACTGGAATTCTCTGTGTCTTTTATAATTGAAAAAATGATTGCATAATCCTTTGACTTTACCGCTCTCACGAGCTCCGCGAGCTTTTCTGTACCGCTGACACCGAGCATATCTGAAGCAAGTGCGGCATCGATGTGCTTTCCTGTACCCGAACACAGCTCAAAGAGGCTTATTGCATCTCTCATTCCGCCCGATGCCATACGCGCGATTATTCTCGCAGCATCGTCGGTGATGGAAACGCCCTCTTCATCCGCTATATATTTCAGTCTAGATACGATGTTGTCGATAGCGATCTTTCTGAAATCAAAGCGCTGGCATCTTGAAATTATCGTGGTCGGCAGCTTATGCATCTCTGTCGTAGCCAGAATAAACACAACGTATGACGGCGGCTCCTCGAGAGTCTTGAGAAGTCCGTTGAAGGCGTTTATGCTGAGCATATGAACCTCGTCTATGATATAGACCTTGTACTTAAGCTCAGAGGGGGTATAGACCACCTCGTCGCGGATGTCGCGGATATCGTCTATACCGTTGTTAGATGCGGCATCCATCTCGATCACGTCCATACAGGAGCCGTTATCGATAGAAATGCAGGACGCACATTTACCGCAGGGATTTCCGTTTTCGGGAGAAAGACAGTTCAGAGCCTTAGCTAAGATCTTGGAGCAGGTCGTTTTTCCCGTTCCCCTTGTACCGCAGAAAAGATAAGCGTGAGAGTGCTTTCCCTGCTCGCACTGATACTTAAGAATAGAGGTGATATGCTCCTGACCCACGACCTCATCAAAGGTGGTCGGTCTCCATTTTCTGTACAAAGCACGGTACAACGCCCTCACTTCCTTTCATAAACATAATAACAAGCTGCCTGACAAGACCATACGCATAGAATTCGAACACAGTCTATAAGCGTTAACCGCCGCTCCCGCTCAAAACAGGCTTCCTCACGGCACATCGCATCTCCGCTTAATGCTGCTTGGTTCCCCACCTGACATGGTTCACGGATAGCGATTGCGCGAGACCCATTCCTCAACACAGAAGAAGACGGCGCAGACCTCACAGACAATGCCCTCATAATATGCATGATCCCTGCTATAGCGGATTTCAGGTACAAGGTGCCGCTAACTCCCCGATCTGTATGGCCTTGTCAGACAGCTTGAAGCGCTGCAAGACCTGCAACAAAGGTTATTATATCAAATTTTTATTCGTTTTGCAATAGTTTTATTATATTTTTATCATGATAATGTATCAAGATAGGATTTCGGCAGGTATTTCGTATCGATAGCATTACTGACATATCCCCGCAGAAGAGCCATGTTCAGCTTTTTACCGAAATAAGAGACTATACTGTGGCTTCGGCACAGGTCCTCCGTATAATTCTCAAGAAGGTATACGGTGTTCTTTTCAAACTTATTCCCACCCGCATAAGGCGCTCTGTAATCCATGACTGTGGGAAGGAACGAGACGTTTTCGATCCTGAGCCCTTCCTTCTCGTTCAATATCATATCAAAAGCAGCGATCCCGCCGACAAGAGAAACCGTCTCATCCGTCTCCGAGGTGAAGTTGCCAAGCGAGAAGAAGCACAAGGTCTTATTGCCCCCCTTACCTTCTATCCACTCTATCGGCTGTATACAGTGAGTGTGGTGTCCGAGAATAATATCTGCACCCGCATCTGCGATCATACCCGCGAGACGTCGCTGCTCTGCGTTCGGCTTCTGGTTATACTCGACTCCCCAGTGCATAGATACTATGACGACGTCAGCCGCCTCCTCCGCCTTTTCTATCCACTTCTCGATCCTTCCCGAATCAACAGGAGCCGCTCCGTTTTTATATTTGGTAAGGTCTTTTTCGTAAATATACGGGATAAAAGCATCTGCGCTGTGTGCCTTTCCGTTTACACCGTATGTGAGCCCCACAACAGCTATTTTGATATCATTTTTTTCGATAATACGGATGTTATAAAAGTCATTCTCATCTTCATAGCCGCCCACCATCATGACGTCCTTGCTCTTAAAATAGGACATGGTACCCGCCAGTCCGTCCTCTCCCTTGTCGAGCATATGGTTAGTGGCGATATTAAAGATATCAAAGCCTGCCTCAATAAGGTCATCTCCAAGCTCCTGAGGAGAGTTGAAGCTCGGGTAATGGTCGTAACCGAACTGCTTTCCCGCAAGCGGTGTTTCCTGATTGACGAAGGCAAGATCGTAGGATGAGATAATTTCAGCAACATTGGCATACATAGGACTGAAATCATGCTCAAGCCCATCTGTATTCTTTGCATTCGTCTTCGCTTCTCTTATCTGTCCGTTGTAAATGATATTATCCCCCACAGCAAGGAAGGAAACCTTACTTTCCTTAGGAGGAGGCGGTGCGGGAGGCTCAGTCTCGGCTTCCGTGTCTGTGACGGTAACAGGCTCCGTATCGGTCCCGGGCTCGTCAGCCTCGGTATCCGCAACGCTTCCCCCCGTCTGAGTGCTGTCTGTGGTAACATCCTCCGCCGGATCGCTGTTTAACGGCACAAAAGGAGAGCATGCCGTCATTACTGATATAATGACACAAAGAAATAACGATAATGCTGTTTTTTTCATACTATCTCCTTTTTTGATCATTTCAATTCTATAACGGTAACTCCGCCGTCCCCCTCACCGTATCTGCCAAGCCTGTAGCTCTTTATTCTGCGGTCGGTCTTGAACCAGCTCCAGAGATGATTGCGCAGTGCTCCCGTTCCCTTTCCGTGAATGATGTGAACCGTCTTTATTCCCGCTATCAGCGCATCGTCAAGGTACTTATCACAGATCATCCATCCGTCATCTCCGAGCTGTCCGCGTATGTCAAGCTCGGGATTGAACACAGCCGCCGCGGTCTTTCTGATGCTTCCGTTATTCTTCTGCTTATCCCTTTGCTTTGTTTCTTTTTCGTCAAGAAGCTTGAGATTGGATATATTTGTCCTTGTGGTAACGGCACCTATCTTCACTCTGCAGTTACCGTCCTTATCGGGATCTCCGACGAGCACTCCGACCTTGCCTATATTGCGAAGCTTGACATTATCTCCCTTCACAAGTGCACGCGGAAGCTTATAATCATCATCGGGAAGCTCCTGAATGCCGTTATATTTCTCGTCGCTCTCATCAAGAGACCTGCGCATTCTCCGCTTTGCCTCGAGCAGCTCCTCAGCCGACATATCTGCCGCCTTCTTTTTCCTGAGCTTTTCTATCTCCTCAAGAACGAACGACACGGATGCACGTGCTCCCTCAATAGTCTGCCGTGCCTTTTCTTCAGCTCTGTCACGTTCTTTTTTAGCTTTCTCGAGATCTTCCCTGATCTTTCTTTCACTGTTGAGCCTGAAGCTGTCAAACTCAGCCTTCGAGCGCTTAAGCTCTTCTCTGTATCGCTCGGCTTCAATACGGCTTTCCTCGAGTTTTTCGATAACGTATTCAAAGCGCTTGTTGTCCGAGCTCACAAGAGCTGCCGCTCTGTCGATTATCGAGCTGTCAAGTCCGAGCTTCCCGGATATTGCAAATGCATTTGATTTTCCGGGGGTACCGATTATCAGCTTGTAGGTGGGCTTTAACGTATCTATATCAAATTCACAGGATGCATTTACGACCCCGTCAGTCTCGAGCGCAAACGCCTTAAGCTCGGCATAGTGTGTCGTGGCTGCGCAGAACGCTCCCTTTTGTCTGATGCTTTCAAGGATCGAAACGGCAAGAGCCGCCCCCTCCACAGGATCGGTTCCCGCTCCGAGCTCGTCAAAGAGAACGAGCGATCTGTCGCTTACAGTATCAAGCATCGATACGATATTCACCATATGTGCCGAAAAGGTAGACAGGGACTGCTCTATACTCTGCTCATCCCCGATGTCGGCAAGAATGTTATCAAACACAGAAAGCTCCGAAAGCTCGGATGCGGGAATGTGAAGACCGCTTTGAGCCATGAGTGAGCACAGACCTATTGTTTTCAGGGTTACCGTTTTGCCGCCCGTGTTAGGTCCAGTGATAACAAGAGTGTCATATCTGTCCTTGATATCTACTGTTATCGGCACGACCCTGTCCCTCGGAATGAGAGGATGTCTTGCTTCTATCAGCGATACGGTACGGCTGCTCGATATAACGGGAGGCTGTGCTCTCATATCTATCGAAAGCTGTCCGCAGGCAAAGTAAAAGGAAAGCTCGGTAATGCTGCGGTAGTCGGCAAGTATCGTTCCGCTCACGCCTCCGCAATCGGCAGAAAGCGAAGCGAGAATACGGTCGATCTCCTTCTGCTCCTTGCCTTCAAGAACTCGAAGCTCGTTGTTTGCATCAACAACACCGGAGGGCTCAATAAAGACTGTCGCCCCCGAGGCTGAGGTATCATGCACCATTCCCTTTATCTCGGAGC
>JAZMZS010000131.1:0-8067 GCA_045586105.1 Eubacteriales bacterium
CATCCTCTCGTCATCCGTGTCTACGATGGTGTTCCTGTCCATCTTCACCATGCTCGGCGTTTCGGGGGCAAGCGAGCTTGCCGCTACCGTTTCGACCGTAGTCATGACGGTGATAATACTGATATTCGGCGAGATAGTGCCGAAGCTACTTGCAAAGCAGCACGCGGAGGGCGTAACGAAGGCTCTCTCCTATCCCTTGTGGATACTCTGTATCATTCTCTCTCCCATCATATTTCTTGTGCTCGGACTGCTCAAGCTTCTTTCAAAGCTCTGGACGACCGGCGAGGAGCCTGCTCCGTCTGTTACCGAGGATGAGCTCGTTTCTATCATCGAGCAGGCCGAGGAGGAGCAGGTCATAGACGGGGAAGCATCCGAGATGCTTCAGTCGGCTATCGAATTCGGCGATTCTACGCTCAACGAGATACTCGTGCCGAGAATACGCATGGTCGCCATCAACGTCGACTCTCCTATGGAACAGATAATCCGCGAGGCATCCGAATCTCACTATTCGCGTATTCCCGTATACCGCAAGAACACCGACAATATCATCGGAATTCTCAATCTTAACCGCTTCTTCCGTGAGATCGCGGACGGAACGCTCGACACTGTCGAGGACATTCTGATGGAGCCCGTCTTCTATCACAAGGCGATGAAGCTCCCGACCGCTCTCAACGATATGAGAAGGAAGCACACGCATATCGCTATCGTTATCGACGAGTTCGGCGGAACGCTCGGACTTGTGACGATGGAGGATATTCTTGAGGAGATCGTGGGCGAGATCTGGGACGAGAGCGACGATATCAAAAACGATATCACCCCCATCGACGAGCATACCTATGACGTCAGTGCTGATATGAATATCTACGACTTTTTCGACACGTTCGACCTTGACGAGGACGAGCTCGAGAGCGAATATACCACCGTCGGCGGCTGGTGTATCGAAAAGCTCGAGGGCGTTGTGCGTGAGGCTGACCACTTCGAATACGAGCATCTGTATATCATAGTATCCAAGATGCAGGATATGCGTATCGAGGCTATCACCGTAGTCGAAAACGAAAGACCCGAGGAGGAAGAATGATTCCTGCCTTCCCTCGGATAAAGCAGATCCATATATAAAAACAAAAACGGCATCCTGCGAGGACGCCGTTTTTTGTGTATGCGAAATTGCGCAATTTTTGTAAATACCCCTCCCGACTGCCATCCTCGTCCTCGCTTGCACAAATTGCGCAATACGTCAGATCGATCGCGAGTCGTCGGCGATCACGTATGAAAATACGCTCACGCCTCCTCCCGCTCCATTCTTCGTCTGACGAAAAATCTGCGCCGCGAGGGAGCGCAGCGGCTGCGCTTACGTTCAAGAATGACAGCGGGGTTGAAACGTTATGCATAGCGGGGTTGGAGCGCAGCAGAGTGCCGTCAGGCACTTTCTTGTCGAGAGGGTCACTGTGCTCTCCAGGAGAGCGAGCCGCCGTAGCTTTTGCCTGCGGCTTCATCCCAGCCCTGTGCTGACCTTGTATAGAAGACTGTTGCGGTAACGCTCGAAAATGCATCGCTTGCCATAGCAGGCGCATCACCCTTGAAGATGACCGTCCCGGGACCGAATCTGCCCTCAAAAGCACACGAGCCGATCTCCTTTACGCTTGCGGGGATGGTGACCTTATCTATACTGCAGTATGAGAATGCTCTGCTCTCGATCTTCGTTACGCTTGACGGTATATCGATGCTGCTGCATCTGAGATCGTAGCAGGCAAACGCGGATTCTCCGATGATCCTCACGCTTCCGTCATTCGGGATAGTGCCGTTTATGCTTCCCTTGATAAGCCTTTTTGCAGAAGTATCAATGAGGCAGTTGGCAGCGCTGCGGTAGGAGGGGTTTCCGCCCGCGACCGTGATGGTCTCGAGGTGTGTGCAGCCCGAAAAGGCATTCTTGCCGATGCGGGTAACCGAGGAGGGTATAGTGATAGAGGTCAGTCCGCAGCTGTTGAAGGCATCATCGCCGATCCTTCTGACGCTGTTTGGAATTTCGATCTTCTTCAGAGACTCGCATACCTTAAATGCCCCGTCATCGATCTCTGTTACGGTAGAGGGGATGTTTATACCGCTCAGCGCTATGCAAGCTAAAAACGCTTCTCTTCCGATCTTTGTTATTCCATCGGGCAGAATGACCTTGAGATCTCTGTCAACGGTATGTCTGAATGCTCCTGCGCCGATCTCCTTGACGGGCTTACCGTTGTATGTGGGCGCAACGATGATCACCGTGTCCTTGCAGCTTCCGACAGAAGACAGAATATAATATCTGCCGTCAGCGCTGAGCTTGTATTCGAGCCCCTCAGAGCCTGAGGTCAGGGGATTGTGCACTTGAGGCGCCTCCGTGACCTCGGGAAGCTTCGCGGGTATGGAAGGATCTGCGGCATCGGGGGTTATTGCATTCCCGGGTGCTTTTGGAGATTGGGGTATTCCCGCATTCCCGGATGCTCTTGTGTCGGAGGCTGTATATCCCGGAGCCGAAGTCTGATTCATGGCAGAGTATATTTGGGTTGCATCATCTTCATCCGTGACGGACGGCGTATCCCGGGTGTACGGATATGTGTTGTATTCCGAATATTCCTCAACACGCTCCTCAAAGTTGACAGGAATTACCGCCTCCGATCCGCAGGATGCGAGGGTCATTGCTGTTATTATTATCAGAACAAGTGTAACTGTCTTTTTCATGATGCTTACCTTCCGTTTGTTTTTTTCATAGATGTATACACAAAAGACGGAGATTTGTTACAAAATATCTGAAAATACAGACAAAGCAGCGGAAAGACGTTCTCTATATTATATTGAAGAAATTTCGCCAAAGGTATTGCAATTCGGCTTTCGGTGTGTTATACTACTGACAGAATAAGAGTATGGAGAGTGGATGTTTGCGAGTCCACTCTCTTCTTTTTGGCAGGCTGAGCCTGTGTGCATTTCTGAAAAAACGAAGGATAAGAGGAGGTCAGGATATGGCAAAGGGTGCAAAGAATATTGCGGGCGTAGTGAGAGAGCTTCTCTCTCCCGTGATCGAGGATGAGCTCGGATACTATCTCTGGGACGTTGAATACGTCAAGGAAGGCAGCGAATACTATCTGCGTATAACCATCGATTCCGAGGAGGGCATCGACATCAACGACTGCGAGAAGGTACACCGCGCGATCGACCCCATTCTTGACGAGGCGGATCCGATCGAGAGCTCCTACCGCCTCGAGGTATCGAGCCCGGGTATCGAGCGTGAGCTTCGCACCGAGGAGCACATTCTCGCCTGCGAGGGCTGGGAGGCGGAGGCACGCCTGTACGCTCAGGTAAACGGCTCGAAGGTCCACCGCGGTATCATCGCGGGATACGAGGACGGCGTTCTTATTCTCGAGACCCCCGCAGGGGAGCTCAGGCTCGAGAGAAAGAACATCGGAGGACTGAAGACCGTGTTCGACTTTGACGATTAAACCGTCGGGTACGCTCCGGCGTTTTGGCTTCAAAGTATACTTTTAACGTATTATAATAAACAATTAACATAAATGAAAGGGTGCGGCGCAAGCCGCCGAGGTAAAAAAGGGAAAATGAACGCTGAATTTTTTGAAGCGCTCGATCTGCTGGAAAAGGAAAAGGGTATTTCAAAGGAATACATGCTTGAAAAGATCGAAGCGGCTCTCACGGGAGCACTCAAACGTGAGATAGGAGGAGCGGGCAACATCCGCATCAAGCTCGACCCCGACAAAAAGGACATGAAGGTATACCGTGTACGCACGGTAGTCGAGGAGGTAACAGACGAGTATAATGAGCTTACCCTCGACCAGGCGAAGGCTATCGCCAAGAAATACAAGCTCGGAAGCACGGTAGAGACCGAGATCAAGACCAAGAACTTCGGCCGTCTCTCCGCACAGACCGCAAAGCAGGTCATTATTCAGGGCATCCGAGAGGCAGAGAGAGCAAACATCGCGCGCGAGTATGAGTCCAAGCGCGAGGAGATCGTTTCCGCTCTCGTAGTAAAGATAGATCCCCAGAACGGCGCAGTCGTGCTCGACACGGGAACGTCAAATGCAGTTCTCATAAAGGACGAGCAGATCCCCGGCGAGACCTTCGAGGTAGGACAGAGAGTAAAGGTCATCGTAAGCGAGGTACACAAGGGCGAGGCAAAGGGTCCGATAGTTACCCTCTCGCGCGTGCATCCTGCGCTCGTGCGCCGTATGTTTGAGCTTGAGGTTCCCGAGATACAGGACGGAACGGTAGTTATCAAGGGTGTCAGCCGTGAGGCGGGCTCACGTTCGAAGATCGCGGTCTGTTCCACCGACGAGAACGTAGACGCTATCGGCTCATGCATCGGTAACCGCGGAATGCGCATCAACACCATCATCGACGAGCTCTGGGGCGAGAAGATAGACGTTATCAAGTATTCCGAGGATCCGTGTGAGTTCGTTGCGGCGGCACTTTCTCCAGCACGCGTAGACAGCGTGACGATGGAGGGCGAGCGCTCCTGCAAGGTCATCGTAGCACCCGATCAGCTTTCCCTTGCAATAGGCAAGGAGGGACAGAACGCACGTCTCGCGGCTCGTCTGACCGGACTTAAGATAGACATCAAGTCCGAGTAAGGAAGATGATCATAATATAATGAAGAACACACCCGAAAAGATAAAGAAAAAGCCCGAGAGAAGATGCGCGGGATGCTCTGAGCACAGGCTCAAGAGCGAGCTCATCCGCGTGGTGCGCTCCCCCGAAGGGGAGGTCAGCCTTGATGCTACGGGCAAGGCATCGGGCAGAGGGGTATATATCTGCAGAGATGCCGCGTGTCTGAAAAAGGCAAGAAAAGCAAAGCGCTTCGAGTCGAGCCTCGGTGTCGCGATACCCGATGCGGTATATGACAGGCTCGAGAGGGAGCTTGGCGGCAATGAATAAGAAACAAAACGCCCCCCTGATGGCGCTGGGACTTTGCAAGAAGGCGGGAGCGCTCATCATAGGAGCGCCCATGGTATGCGAGGCGGCAGCTTCAAAAAGGAAGCCCGTGCTCGCAGTGCTCAGCACAGGAGCAAGCGAAAACACAAAGAAGAGGCTCAGAGACAAATGCAGTTATTACGGCGTGCGCCTCTTTGAGCTTGATGCCTCACCCGAGGATATCTCACGGGCGATCGGAGGCAGGGCGAGCACGGCGGCAGTCGCGATAAGCGATGCGGGGCTCGCGGGGCTGTTTCTTGCCAAGGCGGAAAACGATAACAACAGAAATGAGGGATAAGTATGGCAGCACAACAGAATCAAATGTACCGTGTCGGTCAGCTTTCGAAGGATTTTGGGGTCAAATCCAAGGAGATCTTAGAGATAATCGGCAAGGAGGGAGAGAGCAAGGCGACCAATATCACCCTTACTCCCGATGAATTCAGCTATCTCGTGCTCAAGCTCACAGAGGACAAACAGATAGCGAGCATTGATGACTATATCGATGGAAAGATAAAGGTATATACTGCCGCAGAGAAGGCGGCGAACGCAGAGGCAGAGGCAAAGGCAAGAGCTGAGGCTGAGGCACGCGCCGCTGAGGAAGCGAGAATAAAGGCAGAAGCGGAGGCAAAAGCAAGGGCGGAGGCAGAAGCAAAGGCGAAGGCTGAGCGCGAGAAGGCAGAGCAGATCGCAAAGCGCGATGCACACAGACCCGAGAACAGAACGCAGTCCGACCGCTTCGAGCAGCGCAGAGCACAGGCTCAGCAGGCTCCCGCCGACAAGCAGAAGCAGAGCCAGAAGCCCCAGAAGCCCGCTCAGAGAGACGAGCGCAAGGAGGCTTTTGCCCGGATACAGAAAAATTCGAACGCCCCCAAGGAACAGACCCAGGTCCAGGACAAGAGACGTGTCGTAGATACCAGAGGCTCCTCGAACGTAGACCTCTCAAAGTACGACGAGCGTCTCGACCGCTTTGTTGACGAGAGATCCGGCTCGAGAGGCGGTCAGTCCGAGGGCAAGCAGAAGCTCAGAAAGCAGGACAACCGCGGTCAGTTCGGACGCAAGAGCGAAAAAGAGCGCCTCACTATGGAGAAGCTCAAGAAGATAGAAGCCGAGAAGATGCGCAAAAAGCAGAATCTCACCATCACCGTAGGCGACACGATCACCGTAGGCGAGCTTGCAACAAGACTGAAGCAGACAAGCGCCAACGTAATAAAGAAGCTGATGATGATGGGCGTTATGGCGACAGTCAACCAGGAGGTCGACTTTGATACCGCGTTCCTTATAGCCGATGAAATGGGCTACAAGGTAAACCGCGAGGTCGTAGTCACCATCGAGGAGAAGCTCTTCGACGAGGGCGAGGACAAGGACGAGGCACTCATCACCCGTAATCCCGTCGTTTGTGTCATGGGTCACGTTGACCACGGTAAAACATCCCTTCTTGATGCTATCAGACACACCTCGGTCACCACGGGCGAGGCTGGAGGAATCACACAGCACATCGGTGCTTACCGCGTATCTGTCGACGGAAAGCCGATCACCTTCCTCGACACCCCCGGACACGAGGCGTTTACCGCAATGAGAGCGAGAGGTGCACAGGCTACCGATATCGCGATACTCGTAGTTGCGGCTGATGACGGAATCATGCCTCAGACGGTTGAGGCTATCAACCACGCCAAGAGCGCGGGAATAGATATCATCGTTGCAATAAACAAGATGGATAAGCCCACCGCCAACCCCGACCAGGTCAAGACCGAGCTTACAAAATACGAGCTCGTTCCCGAGGAATGGGGCGGTGACGTTATATGCGTTCCCGTTTCGGCTCTCACGGGCATGGGTATCGAGGATCTGCTTGAGAATGTCCTTCTCGTAGCCGAGATGAAGGATCTCCGTGCAAACCCCGCACGCCGTGCGAAGGGTATCGTTATCGAGGCTAAGCTTGACCGCGGCCGCGGTCCCGTTGCCACCGTGCTCGTGCAGAACGGTACTCTCCGCTCGGGAGATATCGTAATTGCGGGCACCTCCGTCGGACGCGTGCGCGCTATGTCGGATGAAAACGGCAACCTCCTCTACGAGGCAGGACCTTCTGTTCCCGTAGAGATCATCGGTCTTGCCGAGGTTCCCTCCGCCGGCGACGAGTTCAACGCGGTAGAGGATGAGAGAATGGCAAGAGAGCTTGCCGAGCAGCGCCGCGACAAGGCGAAGGAGGAAATGTTCCGTGCCAACGCCAAGGTCAACCTCGACGATCTCTTCTCTCAGATCACCGAGGGCGTCAAGGACTTCAACATCATCGTCAAGGCAGACGTCGGCGGCTCTGCCGAGGCTGTCAAGCAGTCGCTCGAGAAGCTTTCGAATGACGAGGTCAAGGTCAAGGTCATCCACTATGCGGCAGGAGGAATTACCGAGAGCGGCGTTATGCTCGCAGCCGCTTCGAACGCTATTATCGTAGGCTTTAACGTACGTCCCGACAAGACGGCTATCGACTCGGCAGAGAGACAGACGGTAGATATCCGTACCTACCGCGTCATCTACGACTGCATTGAGGAGGTCACCGCCGCTATGAAGGGTCTGCTCGCTCCTCAGTTCCGCGAAGTCCTTCTCGGACACGCTCAGGTACGTCAGACCATTCACGTTCCTAACGTCGGCACTATTGCCGGAAGCTACGTTCAGGACGGAAAGATCGCAAGAAACGCACAGATCAGAGTCGTACGTGACGGCGTCGTTATTTTCGAGGATACCATCTCCTCGCTCAAGAGATTCAAGGACGACGCAAAGGAAGTCATGTCAGGCTTCGAGTGCGGTGTCGGTCTTGAGAGATTCAACGATATCAAGGAAGGCGATATCCTTGAGGCGTTCATCATGGAAGAGATCGAGAGATAATAAGGTTGGCGGAAGTGCATTGCACCTCCGCCGATTTTTATGTAGGGGACGGTGTCTTGATGCCACGTTACGTATGGTTTGATATTACAATACGGCGTGTCGAGGACGTCACGCCCTACAAATTTCTTCCTTGACATCCTTCCGCCTCTATGATATACTAAATTCGTGAGAGGGGTGGCACCCATAACAAAAAACGGACTCATGAATATTGCAACAAGGGGACGACACCCATGGAAAAAAACG
>JAZMZS010000132.1:0-3665 GCA_045586105.1 Eubacteriales bacterium
TATCTTGGCATACAGATAGAAGTCGCCCGCGTCCGTTGTGGTGATCTCCGTTACGAGCATATCGGAATCTGCACGAGTCCATCCGCCAAAAACGTATCCGTTTTCCGAAAGGGTTGCGGTCACCGTTGCGCTGTTGCCGTAGTAGTAATAGCTCGGTTCAAACGTATACGTATTTTTTTGAGTTCCGTTTTTCCAGAAATACTTGATTTCGAATTTTCTCACAACGGCATCGCCCTGGTTTTCGCTCGTCAGCTCCGTGATATCCGCATCTCCCGTGTAAAACGTATAGGGTGAAAGGGAGATGGTTGCAGATTCGGGAATGATGTCGGGAGCATATATCATCTCAAGATTCGTGCAGCCCTTCACTAAGTAGAAGGGGTCAAGCCCTTCGGTAATATGAAGATCGGAGAGATCCAACTGACGAAGAGATGAGCAGCCGTTAAACATACCGTCGATATCCGTTATCTTGCTGCTGTCTAAGCCCGAGAGATCCACGCTTGTAAGATTATTGCATGCGGAAAACATGGAATCAAGGCTTTCAACCTGCGAAGTATTCATACCGTTAAAGGAAAACGAGGTGAGCGCGGTGCAGTTTTTAAACAAGCTGTCCATCTTCGTTACCGCAGCGGTATCTATACTTGAAAGGTCGAAGTATTCGAGCGAGGTACAGTTCTCGAAAAGTCTGCTAAGATCCGTAACCTCCGAGGTGTCGAGATCGGACAGATCAACGCTTTTCAGCTTTGCCGCGCCGGAGAACATCGCTTTGATACCCGTCGGCTTAGCTCCGCTAAATCCCGAAAGATCAAGGCTCTCAAGCGAGCTGCAATCGCTGAACAACCCACTCATATCCTTTACACCGACGGCACCCCAGCCGCTTGTGTCGATCGCTTTAAGTGCCTTACAAGAAGCAAACGTGCTCTTCATATCCGTGACAGCGGAGCACACGAACCCTTCACCGAGCGTGAGCTCCTCGAGCGCTTCACAGTAAGCGAACGCGTATGACATATCGGTAACCTTTGACGTGGAGAAGCCGCTGATGTCCAAGCTTGTCAGCAAATTGCACTTTCTGAAGGTGTTTTTCATATTCGTAACGTTTTCACAGGTAAACAGCTCGCCAAAGGTAATCGAGGTAAGGCTGCTGCATTCGTTGAAGGTATCCTAAAGCGTCTTGATCTTTCTGCCGTCAAGCTCGGAAAGATCAAGGGTCTTGAGAGACGAGCAACCGTAAAAAACTCCGCTAAAATCGGTGACGCGCGAAATATCAAGTCCCGAAACGTCAAGCTCTGTGAGATTTGAGCAACCGTAAAACGCGTTGAGCATATCTACGATCGGTGCTCCGTCAAAGCAGGAAATGTCAAGCGATTTAAGCTGCGAGCAGCCGTAAAACGCGTTCATCATATTGACGATCGGCGCTCCGTCGAAGCAGGAAATATCAAGTGATTTAATAGAAGAGCAGCCGTCAAATGCGCTTTCAATGTTCTCAACAAGTGGCGCACTTACGCCCGAGAGGTTGAGCTCTGTAAGTGAAGAGCACCCCGCAAACATTCTCGACGCGTCGGTCGTATAGCTCATATCCAGATAAACCGTGTCACCCACAGTCGCCGAAAATGAGGTCAGATTGGTGTCCTGGAACCAGAACGCCGTAGATGGCGGCACAATGGTATCGTAAATAATTACGCTCGTAATATCATCGCGGCTTGAATTCCAAGGAACTCCCGCGGCGTTGACTACCTCCGCTATGTCCTCCTTGCTCCATTTGTAAAAGCCGCTGTTGCCCTGCTCGGACGAAAGAAGCAGCTTGCCGCTATGAACGTACCAATAAACGTCGGTAGCTTCCGCGCTTATATTGACAGCTGCAGGCTCGTTTGCCGCCGCACTCACTGTGATTGAGAACACTCCAAGCAGGCTCACCGATATCACAAGCGTGAGCAACAGCCCCATTATTTTCAGTTTGTTTTTTGTTTTTTTCATATAAGTTTCCTCCAATAGGGGTGATAGAGATCGTTTGATATAATGCTTTCCATTATAACAAAATTATCTCTTTTTGCGATTATTACTGTTTTACTTTTTCTTTTACCTTTGTGTTTTTCGATATTTCTTCGAGTATGTCCTCTTTAGTTTCGGTCACGTACTTTTTGAAATCCTCATAGACCTTTCTTCCGATTGCTCGGTAGTCCATCGCAAGCACCTTGGCGACCTTCATCTTGCGGGTTTCTTCGGGAACGCCGAACAGAATCATGATCGTATTTAACGCCCCCTCTATTCTATGCTCCACCGACGCGGAATGCTCGGTATTCGACAGTGTGGCATATTCGATGCCTGAAATGAGAGCCTCAACCTCCGTGAATTTTTCGTCGCTCCAGCCCTCGGTATACCCGCGGAACACCTGCTTGATCTTCTTCACGTCATTTTCCCGTATGATGTCAAGAGATAGCCCGTGGGCGTATGCCGCCACGAAGAAATCCCGCATCTGCGGTATCTCCTCTCCCACCGCTACCATGGTGGTAAGCTCAAGACAGTAAGCAAGCAGGGAGCTTTTTCCTTCGTTCGCTGCCTTCTCCATCTCGGCCCATTGGAAGTCACACATGATCCTTACGATATCCGCGAGAATATGCTCCTTCGTCGGAAAATAAAAGGTCAGATTCCCCGTGCTGATATTCGCTTTCTTACATAGCTCGGTTGCCGTGGTTTTTGAAAATCCGTTCTCAAAGAATAACTCCGATGCTGATTTGATAATGATTGCTTTCGTTGGCGTAGGCTTGCGCGTTCTTGCCATACCGGTCCCTCCTCTGTTTTTTGCGAGATAGCGCCACTATCCCACTTGGATTTTTCCTAATTATAACACATTCCCAAAGAAAAATCAAGAGTTTTTCGGAATTTTCCAAAAAAAATCATAAAAAAGGCATCGGGTCTTTCACCGACGCCTGATTCGTCATTTCATTGTAATTCGTCCGTTTTATTCATGATTCCGCGTATCGCTCGGGAACGATATACTCCCTTTCCCTGAGCATATCCTCAATGCGGTCAAGGACCGCGTCGTTATCCGCGCGAACCGTATGGTAATGATAGCCTCCCGTGACGTGCATCAGCTCGGTAGACTGCCCTGTTCTTACTCCCTCCATAAACTGCTTCACGTGCATGGGAGAAAAGATATTCAAAGCCGCCTCGATCTTTCCGTACACCTTATGCCATACGAACACGTCCACCACCGTACCGCCAAGGTTCACGATACGGGTCAGCTCATCCTCGGTCTGCTCGGTGGTGTGCTTCACCTTGAATACCCTCTCCGCAAGGGGAGATTTCTGCATCACGTACCCTCGGCTGGTAGAAAGGATCTCGTATCCCGTTCCCTTCAGTACAGTGATATCCTGCACGATGATCTGACGGGAAATATGGAATCTTTGGGCAAGCTCTCCGCCCGAGATGGGTTCTCGGGAGGACAAAAGGATTTGGACAATGGCTTTTCTTCGTTCGGCTACCTTCATAGATCCTCCTTAAATGGCGTGGAGATGCTTCAGCGAGAGGTCAAGAATGGGGGCGGAATGGGTCAGCGCACCGCTGGAGATGTAATCCACACCAATATCCACGAGTCTCGCTACGTTCTCTCTCGTTACGTTGCCGCTACACTCGGTCTCCGCCTTGCCGCGACAAAGCTCTACTGCCTT
>JAZMZS010000133.1:0-6196 GCA_045586105.1 Eubacteriales bacterium
CCTCATCCCCCTGCTTCGCAGGTACCTGTCTCGCTGCGGCTCGGTCACGCTCGGGCTCTGACAGCCGTTTAGGCTGTCATTCACTCCCCTCGCGCGCTGCGCTTCCCACCGGGGAAGGCTACGCTACGCTTGTCCTTCGGAAATTTATACCTTTATTTAAAACTCTATCTCGAATATGAGCGAAGCGTTGCCTCACTTCATGTGCAACGCACAATTTACGGCGTAAGCCGATTCATTGGTAGTTAACGGAAAAAACTAAAAGTTTTCCCCGTTGACAACCATCTCCATATACATCTGCTTCGTAATAAGCACGTCGCGGGGCTTCTGCCCGTCGGGGGGAGAAACGTAGCCGAGCGCCTGCATACGGTCGATTATCTTTGCGGCTCTTCCGTAGCCGATAGAGAGGTGGCGCTGTAGAAGCGAGGTCGAGATCTTGCCCGAATTTACGGCGACCTCGATAGCCTCGCGGAACTTGGGATCCACGTTTTCGCGCAGCTCGTCCTCATCAAGCTCGGAGGAGCTTCCCTTGCCCTTCTGCGTGCAGCGCTCAGCCTCACGCTCGATAGAGCTGATGATCTCGGGATCGTATTCGATAAAGCCGCCCTCGGAGCGGATAAAGTCGGTGACTGCGCGTACCTCCTCGTCGGAGACGAACGCGCCCTGAACTCTCAGCGGCTTCATAAAGCCGACGGGAGCATAAAGCATATCTCCGCGTCCGATAAGCTTCTCGGCGCCGCCGATGTCGATTATCGTCTTTGAGTCGACCTGAGACGCGACCGTAAACGCGATACGCGAGGGGATGTTTGCCTTGATAAGACCCGTGATAACGTCGACCGAGGGTCTCTGCGTACCGATAACGAGGTGCATTCCCGCTGCTCTCGCCTTCTGCGCGAGACGGCAGATCGAGGTCTCGACCGCGTCGGGGGCGGTCATCATAAGGTCGGCAAGCTCGTCGATTATGATAACGACGTAGGGCATCGGCTCGCGGTCGGGGTCGTTCTTTGTAATTTCGTTATAACCCGTGATATCGCGCACGCCGACCTCGTCTATGAGGGTAAAGCGGCGCTCCATCTCGCCTACCGCCCAGTTAAGCGAGCCCGCCGCCTTCTGCGGGTCGCTCACTACGGGAACGAGAAGATGCGGAAGTCCGTTGTAGATGTTGAACTCGACCTTCTTCGGGTCGACGAGAATAAGCTTGACCTCGTCGGGGTTTGCCTTGTAGAGAATAGAAGAGATTATCGAATTTATACATACCGACTTACCCATACCGGTAGCACCGGCAATAAGCATATGCGGCATCTTTGCGAGATTGCAGTAAACGGGAGTGCCCGCGACGTCAACGCCGAGCGCGACGTTGAGCTTGCTCTCCGCGTTCTTGAACGCGGGCGCGTCGATAAGCTCACGCAGTCTGACGGTGGAGACGGTCTTGTTAGGAACCTCGATTCCGACGGCGGACTTGCCGGGGATCGGGGCTTCTATACGGACGCCGCTCGTGGCTAAGTTAAGCGCTATATCGTCGACGAGGTTTGCGATCGAGCGCACTCTCGTTCCCGCCTCGGGAGACAGCTCGTAGCGAGTGATCGTAGGCCCGCGCGATACCGAGAGGATCTTGGTCTTTACCTTGAAGGAAAGAAGTGTGTCGACAAGCTTGCGCGCGTTTTGGGCAAGCTCCTCCTGCGCGCCCGCCTCGTTTATCGGGGTCGCCTTTGCAAGGATCGACAGGGGCGGGAAGCGGTAGACCTTCTTCTTTTGTACGGGTGTGGGCTTGGGCTCTGCGGGAAGCTCCACGCTCTCGCCCACGCTCTCGCGGCTTGCCTCAAGCGGCGCGCCCTCGAGCGTCACCTCGCCCGTTTCTGTATCAACGTCAAAGGGAGGCACACCGTCATCTCCGTCATAGTGAAGCTTCTTCGGAGGAACGGTGGCGCCGATATTTTCATCGTCGACCGTAAGCTCGGGAAGAACGTCCGCACGCTCGGGCGGAATGAGCACGCTTCTGAGGTCAATATCCTCGATCGGAGCAAGCTCCCCCTTGTCCTCGATCACGGGGTCGAGCGTTGTCTCGGTCTCCGCGGCGGGCTCTTCGGTGCTTTCCTTGCGGTCTGTGAACATGTTTATCTCGATATCGGGATCAAGCACATTTCTCTCGACGGTGCGCTCGAGTGCTTCCTTCCCCTCGGGAAGATCGCTGTCGTCGAGAAGCTCCCCTCTTTTGCGCTTCTTTTGCTTTTTGGTGTCCTGCGCCGCATTGAAGACCGCAGTCTCGGTACGGCGGTCGTATTCCTCGGCGCGCTGACGGTAATCCTCCTCCATGCGCTCGGCGCGCTCAGCCGCCCTCTCGCGGGCAAGCGCACGTCTGTAGCGGATGTAGAGCATGATCGTTCTGGGGGTCAGCCTGAGAGTGAACATCACGAGTATCAGCGCCGCGAATATGAGCAGAATATAGGTTGCCGTCTTCTGTATGGAGCTGACGAGAATATTCGATAGAAATCCGCCCACAGCACCGCCGACGGTCATCCTGCCCTCTATCCCCTTGAAGAGAGTTATGGGATTGAATACGATCTCCGCCTTGGAGGCGATAGAGTGGAGCAGAGCGGAAATTACGCTAAGCGACGCAAAGGAAAAGCCGAAGAGCGCCCCGAGGCTTCCCTCGGTGATCGTTTTTTTCCACATCAGCGCGATAACGAGAAGAAGCACGGGTATCAGCCACGCGCCCCACCCGAACAGCCCGTATGAGCACATTCGTATAAAGCCGCCGACTACCCCCGCCGCCTCATTCGAGGATACGGCAAGAAAAACGCAGAAGACGATCGCCGCTACCACGAACAGACATGGAATGAACTGGTGAAGCAGGCTGTCGGGATCCCGCCTCGGGCGTATGGCTGCCTGCTCCTGAACCGGAGCCTTTGTGCTTGCGGAAGCGGAGCTTTTTTTCGTCTGCGTCCCGGCAGATGCCTTTTTGGGTGCAGCCTTGGCTGTATTTTTCGGCGCCGTTTTTGCGGGCGCAGTCTTTTTCTTTGTAGTGGAATTCTTTTGTGCGGGCACTTTTTTTACTTCCTTTCTTGTGCTTTTATATCCGATGGCGCATTGCTGCGGCAGATAGTTATACTTATACATAGTAATAATAACATATATATACTAAAAATACAATATAAATTTTTCGGAAGAATAAAAGAAAAAGTGCCCGGCGGCACTCTGCTTCGCTCCCTCCGCCCACACGTCCTCGAGGATGACAGCGGGGATGGGGCTTCGCTCCACCGGCAGCAGAACTTCACGCACCTACGGTGCCTATATACGTCCGTGAGATATCAGCACGTCATCGCCGCGAACGGTTAACACGGCATACGTGTGCCCGTCCTGCGACCTTCCGCCGAGAGTGCCGGGGTTTACGAGCCAAAGCGCCCGCCCATCTCCGTCCTCGGGAATATAGCGCTCGAGAGGGAGATGCGTGTGCCCGAACAAAACGATGTCGGCTTCTCTTGCCCTTGCGGCGGAGATCAAATTGCCGAGCCCCCCTTTTACGCCGTAGGTGTGACCGTGGCAGAAAAATATCCTCTTCCCCTCGAGCGTGATCTGCTCCGCCGCGCGGATGCCGAACGCCGAAGCGCCGATGTCGCAGTTTCCCGCAACGGCAAAAAAGGCGGTGTTCGGGTATTTTTCCTTCTGAGAGAGAAAAAACACCGCACCGTCTCCGAGAAAAAACACCGCATCCGCATCGGGATGACGCCTGAGGACCGCAGACAGATTTTGTGTCTGCTCGTGCAGATCCGATATTACCAGCAGCTTCATTTGGGTCAGCCTCCTTTTTCACACAATGACGAGCCTCGCATATACTGACAGTACAGATATTTTAACACAAAGGTGGTAGAAGGTCAATGCAACTCGATAAAAACGCGATCGATAAGCTCCTCACCCTCGATGACCGGGGACTGTGGAGCGTGATAAGAATGATAGCCTCCCAGTCGGGAGTTTCGCTTCCCGAAACGATAGGCGCAGGGGAGCTTTCCTCTCTCCGAACCGCACTCGGATCGGCTACCGATGCCGATATTGCGGCGGCAACAGAGCTTTTGAGGACGATGAAGGACAAGAGAGAAGCAAAATAACGGAGGCGAGCTATGCAAAACACCCCTGATGCATTTTCCTCCCTGCTCTCCGACCCGGGTGCGCTCAGCTCTATTGCGGAGCTTTTGTCTAAGCTTCCGCAGGCATCGGCACCATCCCCCCCGCCTCCTCCGCCGCCGCAGGAGCACAGAGAAGAAAGCTCCGCTTCCCCTCCCGATATGTCGGGTCTGCTCGGCTCGCTGCTGTCCCGCCCCGAGGTGCTGAGCGCCCTGCCGTCCGTGATGAAAATGCTGTCGGGATCGGGAGCACAGAGCGCTTCGGCACAGAGCGCTTCGGCGCAGACGGCATCCGCACAGACGACGGGGCAGATGCTTCTCGGGCAGGCGGCGCCGCATCGTGAGGTCGATCGGCGTTGTGCGTTGCTCAGCGCCCTCAGACCATACCTTCCCGAGGACAAAAGGACCGCAGTAGACACGGTCATACGTGTGATCGAGATCATGTCTTTGATAAAGTAGGTGAGATAGCTTGTACAGTCGAGAGGACCGCACGGGAAGTGCATCGGTGTATATTCCGCCCTCATACAGGGGAAACGCCCTCTTCTTTGAAAACGCGGGGCAGGAGGAAGAATGCCCGGCAGACCGCCCGCAGGAGCATAAGTGCGCGCAGGAAGAGAAAAAAGCCTCCGAGTGCCGTGAGAGTGGGCTGCTCGGACGCCTTGGCGGAATTCTGAGCTCGGACAGCGCCGTTATTGTTGCGGTAGCGCTGTTTTTACTCTTTTCAAAAAAGGATGACTGCGGCGACCGCGGTGACGATCTGCTCACGCTCCTTCTTATTGCGCTCGTCCTGCTTTGAGAAAAGAAATACAAAAAACCACCCGAAGCATCTTTTTTCGGGTGGTTTGTTTTTTATTCATATCACTCGGCGGTGTAGTTATCGAAGTAGCCCTGAATAAAGACGATGGGAGTTCCCTTGTCGCCCGAGCCCGAGGTAAGGTCGCAGAGCGATCCGATAAGGTCGGTGAGCTGTCTCGGGGTAGTACCCTCGCTTGCCATCTTGCCGACGAGGTCGGAATCCTTCTCGGTGATCTTGCCCTTGATAGCCTCCTTGAGAGCCTCACCCTCAAGCTCTGCAAACTCGTTGTCCGCGAGATACTTGAGCTTCAGCTCGTTAGGCGTTCCCTCCAGCCCCTTGGTGTAAGCGGGGGAAACAACAGGATCGGCGAGCTCCCAGATCTTGCCGACGGGATCCTTGAATGCACCGTCGCCGTAGACCATGACCTCGATGTTCTTGCCCGTAGCCGAAAGAAGCTTTTCATGGATAGCATCAACGACAGCCTGGCAGTCACGGGGGAAGAGCTTGACCTGATCCTCGGTCGCCTTGTTCGAGCCGAGAAGTCCGTAGTCCGCGTTGTAGCCCGAGCCGTTTACGGGGGCGTTGAGTATATCGTCAAGTCCGAGGATGATCTCGCCGCCGTTCGCCTTGAGTATCCTCTTTGTGCGTGCTCTTGTGTGAATGTCACAGCAGAGTACGTTTTTGGTGTAATCAAGAATTGCGCGGGGGTTGTTAGCGAAGATTATCTCCACATCCGCACCCATCTCGCGTACGAGCGTCTCGTAGTATTCCACGTAGTCTACACCCGTAAATCTGTGCTTGCCGTAGCCGAAGAGCTCTCTGTACTTTTCGAGCGAAAGCACGTCTCTGTAGGGATCAACGCCCTTCTCGTCGAGAGCATCAAGGCTGACAAGGTGGTTTCCTACCTCGTCGGAGGGGTAAGAGAGCATGAGAACGATTTTCTTTGCACCCTTAGCGATACCGCGAAGGCAGATGGAAAATCTGTTACGGCTGAGAATGGGGAAGATAACGCCAACGGTTTCTCCTCCGAACTTGTTTTTTACGTCGGTTGCTATATCATCAACGGATGCGTAGTTACCCTGCGCACGTGCAACGATGGACTCGGTCATAGCGATAATATCGCGATCTCTGATCTCGTAACCTCCGTCCTTTGCAGCCTCAAGAATAGAATCGGAAACGATGTCGACAAGGTTGTCACCCTGACGAATAATGGGTGCGCGAACTCCGCGGGAAACTGTGCCAATCATACGGCTCATAAATAGAACACTCCTTTTGTCATCCTTTA
>JAZMZS010000134.1:0-1597 GCA_045586105.1 Eubacteriales bacterium
AGCGGGGTTGAAACGTTATACATAGCGGGGTCGGAGCGCAGCAGAGTACCGTCAGACACTTTCTTGTTTTCGGCAACAGACTTTGTAAAAGCACCGAAAAGCTCTTGTGTTACGGACGGCACGCATCGCAGGGTGAGTATCCGCCCGATATCAGCTCGTCACGGGTGCCGGTATGCGAGCGTCGGTTGTGCTCGGCAATATCTGCCACGGATGAGCAGGAGGGGTAGTGGAACTTCATGGATCTGACATTGATAACGTAGCTTGTCTTGGTTGAAGAAGCGCTTTCTGCGAGCCTGCTCCCGCCCGTTTTGTAGTCTATTTCGATGCCGGGCTGCACATTGAAGACATAAATACAAAAGCATATTCCCGCACCGTCATCCTCGACAGACAGCCCCTCCATTATAACGCCCCTTGCAACAAGCTCGTTTTTTTCGAATACCGGAGTTACACGGTAGAGCACGTGGTTGCCTGTTATTTTTATATACTCGGCTGTCAGGTTCTCGTAGGGAAGCATCCCCTCTACGTTTAGATATCTCGTGCCTGTGATAAGATTACGCTCGTTTGCATCCTCGGCTGTCAGCTGCCAGCCTATGAGATGACAGCGGTTATACAGGCTCTCACCGTCAATAAAGCTGTATCTGACAGAATGCCATCCCGATGGCTTTACATCCTCGATAGAGCCCCTTTGCACCGTCGGCATAAGATCACGTCCTATGCAGGCTGAGGCGGAGGAGCACCTTCCGAGGCTGTCGAGAGGTCCGTATTTCTCGTATGAGTAAGCCTCCCCCTCGCTTGACGTAAGCAGAGGCTTGTTTTCGTTCAGGACGGTATAAGGCTCCCCCGAGTACTCGGGTATGCTCCCGATCAGCTGCGTAACATGCCCGGTATAGGAAGCGGCATCTCTGTCCTTGGAAGCGGCTCTGCCGTAACCCCAGATAATAGTCGCCGCCGAGAGAAGGATCAGCAGTATCGAGCTTATCAGTCTTGCATGGCGCTTTGTGATTTTTCTGTTCATGTTACCTCCGTATATCCTCAGAGTGAGCGCAAGTATCTGTATACCTCATCCACATCGCCGATGTCGTTTTTTTCGATGCTGTCCACGTGGACTGTCATATCCGAGATACGGAAGCTGACCTTGTAGCAGTAATAATCGAGCACGTAGATACGCTCGGGATCGCTTTGGTAAGACGGGCGCGGATCACCTCGGAGAATATCACATAGAGCATCGAGATCCCGCTCGTCCACATGAGCCGAGAGCTCCTCGGGAAAATCGAGAGCGAGAGAGTAGCTTTCTCCGTCCACAGCGAAGCCCCCGACAGCATCGGGATGCGAGTCGGAATAAGGGACGTACGGCTTTATATCGAATATTTCCGTACCGCTCATTATGTCTGCACCGCAGACCTCGAGCACGTGTCCGTATTTTTCGGTTTTGATCACTCTTCCGAGCCGAACGCTTGACATTCCGATAGAATTGGGGCGGTTGGGGGAGCGCGTCGCAAACACCCCGACACGCGTGTTTCCGCCGAGTCTCGGCGGTCGGACTGTCGGAGAAAAATCCCGCTTTGCCTCCATCTCGGAGAAGTGCCAGAGCAGCCAC
>JAZMZS010000135.1:0-38446 GCA_045586105.1 Eubacteriales bacterium
TGGAGTGTCACAAAACGTCTTTTATCATCATAAAGCACACAAGCATTCCTGCTTTGAACTGATCCTCAATTTGGAAGGAAGCGGAAACATCAAGATTGGTGATGAGCTTTCTCCCTTTTACCCCGGGAGTATCCATTTGATCCCGCCGCATACCTTGCACGAGAAAAACTCGGAGGATGGCTTCCGGGATATTTTTATTCAATTGGATTCTTGGGGAGATTCCTCGTATGAGATGGAGAAACATCACTTTTTGACCTTTTCGGATGATGAGGAAAAGACCATAGAATCACTTTTTCGCATGATGCTTTTGCGCTATCTTCGGCAAAAAAAGCCCGACGCAGTGTTGTTTGCTATGTGTGAGCTTGTCATGCAGTTGTCAAAGGAACGCTACGAGACAAAAAAGGTCGATCCCACGGTGGAAAAGATCGTGCAGCAAATCACGCTTTCCTTTAACGATCCCGATTTTCGTGTATCCGACGTACTGGAGCATTCGGGATACGCCAAGGATTACATCCGCCGCCGATTTATCGCGGAGATGGGAATGCCCCCTGCAGCGTATCTCACATTCATTCGAATCTCCAACGCCAAAAAGCTTCTGCGGATGCAGGATCAGATGGAAAATACCATTGCTGAAATTGCCGCCATGTGCGGATATTACGATCCGAGTTATTTTTCCCGCGTGTTCAAAAAGGAGACCGGACAAAGTCCCGCGGAATATGCCGAGGAAAAGCAATCGCCAAATCATTAACTGTAAAAGTGAAAAAAATCCGTACACCTGCGTGTAAGGATTTTTTTATTATCTTGACAAAAAAGATGTCGCATTTTATTGAAGCACAAATGGTTGTTCCACATCTGAATTCTTATCAATTCGAGATAATTTTATATGCTTAATAATAGAAACAATTTCAAGCACGAAAATTGTCAAATAATACGAAAAATATATGTAAATATTAATACCAAGTTTAGCGCCGACAAATAACATCATGGGAATTGCACCAACAAGAAGCAATGCTAACACAATATTAAATATCGGGTGGATTCTCAAAAGCGCCTTTACGACAGATATAACCGCATCTACAAAATAGAAGATTAAACTCAATATTGAAGTTAGAACGGCATACACCCAAAAAGCAAATGATTTGCTAACACCGCTCTCGGGTTCAACTTCATTAATAGATACAATGAACGCAGTGATTAACAATCCCAAGCTAAATATAGCAATAAGCATAGCTATCATTGCCGGTATTTTAGAAGATAATCTTTTCATATATCCACCGCCTTTCTGAGTTTATTATAGCATACTTTGGGCTGTTTGTAAAGAGTGATGTTACGACTTCGTCGCAATGATGTAGTGCTAACGCACAGTGATGTATTGCACCTGCGGTGCAAAGTGATGTGATGTGTTCCGCATCCTCACGCGCGAAGCGCACATCACTTGCGAAGCAAACATCACGCCCGAAGGGCACATCTCGTTCCGCGCAAGCGGAACACATCGTTCCAAAAACAAAAGCACTTCTTACGAAGTGCTTTTGTTTTTGGAGGCGCCACCCGGATTTGAACCGGGGATCAAGGTTTTGCAGACCCGCGCCTTACCACTTGGCTATGGCGCCATCCTATTCTGTTGGGTGTGTTTTTCACACGAATGATATTATAGCACACGGAAAATGCGTTGTCAACACTTTTTTTCACTTTTTTAAAAGATTGTTTTTGAATACTTTTTTGCTCTTTTAATATTATATGCAAAATACTTTTCAAAAAACACTTGACAAGACGGTTTTTTTATGCGATAATGAGGAGTAACAAATTGTCAATACAAAAATTTACACGCTTCCAGACCGTGTAAGGAGGTGCAATAGAATGCTCAGAACATACCAGCCTAAGAAACGCCAGAGAAAGATGGAGCATGGCTTTAGAAAGAGAATGGCTACTGCTAACGGCAGAAAAGTTCTCAAGAGAAGACGCGCAAAGGGCAGAGCTCGTCTCACATACTAAGATCGAGTCTATCGGCGGTTATGGCGGACACAGTTCCCAAATACCGCCTTTTTGCCGTTTTTTGCGGCATGCTGTCTCTATTAAAAGCGATCTCCGCAAGACCACTCGTTTCGGTGCTTTTGCGGAGATTTTTATTTGAATCAACCGTATTTTAATTTTTATTCGGAAGCGGAAATTATGAAGTACAAAACGATTTGTGAGCATCACCTGTATTCAAAGGCCTACTCCAAGGGCAAGAAGTGCGTATGTCCCTCTATCGTGGTATACGTGCTGCGCGACCTCAAGGCAGGCAAGCTTGCACGCGCCAATCCCCTCAAGGTGAAATTCAACCGAGTGGGGCTCGCTGTTCCAAAGAAAGCGGACACAGGCGCGGTAGGGAGAAACCGGGTGAAGCGGATATTGCGTGAGGCGTACAGACTCACCGAAAAGAATTATGACGTGAAGCAGGGATACCTTGTGGTCATCGCTTCCCGTTCGGGTGCCGTCGGCAAGAAAACGCCGGATATCGAGGCGGAGCTTGCAAGGGCGCTCAAAAAGCTGGAGCTTATATCATGAAGTATATATTTATATATTTGATAAAGTTCTACAGAAGGTTTATTTCACCGATCAAACCGAGATGTTGCAGGTTTACACCGACCTGTTCTGCCTATGCCCTCGAGGCATTTGAAAAACGCGGCTTTTTCGTCGGGCTTGCACTTACCGTGTGGCGGATACTCCGCTGCAACCCCTTCTGCCGTGCGGGATATGATCCCGTTCCCGAGAAGAGATGCAGGTGTGACGATCATAAACATCAGCGGTGAAGAAATGAAAGGATGCGGAAACTTCCCGCATAACGGTAAAAGAATTGTTCGATTTTATTTACGTATGGATAGGAAAGCTGCTATCGCTCTTTAACGGCTGGACGGGCAATTACGTGCTCGCTCTGATGATATTTGCCGTTTTTGCCAAGCTGATACTGCTTCCTCTCGACATCAAACAGCAAAAAAGCAGCATCAAGCAGGCTTCCCTGCGCCCCAAGGAAATGGCTCTGCGCAATAAGTACAAGGGACGTAACGACAGAGCTACCCAGATGAAGCTGCAGCAGGAGCTTCAGGACCTTTATCAGCGTGAGGGCTACAGCCCCTTCAGCGGATGTCTGCCGATGCTCATTCAGTTTCCTATAATCATTATCCTCTACGGCGTTATCCGTTCTCCCATCCAGTACATCAGCGGAATGGAGATAGGTGTCGTTGAGGCAATGGCAAAGGCGCTCAACGAGATCAAAGAGGTGACCACCTTCACGGCACAGGACCAGATCTCGATGCTTACCGCTATCAAGGAGCTCGCAGGCGAGGGACTTGAAGCGTTCGTGAGCGCAGTTCAGGCGGTAGATGCGGAATTTGCATTTGATGCTTTCCGTGACAGTCTGCCTAACTTCAGCGTGTTCGGAGTGGACGTCGGATACTCTCCCGCTCAATTCAAGACTGCAGTAGCGAACGGCAACTTCTTCAATATCATGCTGCTGATCCCGGCACTCAACTTTGTTATGCAGTACACTACAACGAAGATACTCAAGAAATTCCAGCCTCAGCCCGTAGTCGAAGACCCCTCACAGAAATCATCAATGGCGATCATGGAGTTCACACTTCCTCTGATGACTATATTCTTTGCTTATAACATGAGCGGCGCTATCGGCATCTACTGGCTCTTCCAGAACGTACTTTCGCTCGTTGAGAGATTCATCATCTCTATGGTAATGCCTCTGCCCAAGTACACCGAAGAGGAGATCAAGCAGATCCAGAAGGCAATGAAGAAGGACGCTCCCTCCCCTTCCTCCCGTCCCGAGAGAAAGGATGGCGAAAAGCCCCGTTCTCTGCACCGTATCGACGAGGATGACGACGACGAGCCCGCTCCCGCTCCCAAGAAGAAGAGCGATACTGCTCCAAAGGCGGAGGAAAAGAAAGCCGAGCCGACAAAGGAGGAGCAGAAGAACGCCGCTATTGCCGACAAGGTGATAGGCGAGGCTCCCGCGCTCAAGAACGAAAGCGACAAGTACAACAGAAAAAAGAAATAACTAAAGGACGTTCACAACAATGGAAAAAAGATCATTCACAGCCACGGGCAAGACCGTGGACGAGGCTCTTGAAAATGCAAAAAAGGGTCTCGGAATAGAGACTATCGACGGCTTCAACTTTGAGATACTCGAGTATGACAAGAAGGGCTTTCTCGGAATAGGCTCCAAGCCCGCAAAGGTACGCGTATTTGAAGAGGGCGAGGACGAGGTAGCTCCCGCTCCCAAGGCAGAAAAGAAGCCCGAAGAGAAAAAGTCTGCACCAAAAGCTGAGCAAAAGCCCGCAGAAAAGAAGGCTCCCGCAGAGAAGCGCACTGACAAGCCCGCTCAGAAGAAGCACGAGCAGAAGCATGACCAGAAGCCCGCGCACAAGCCTGAGCCCGCAAAGGAAGAGGTAAAGGCAATTCCGGCAGGCAAGCCCGAGAACGCAGCTCCCATCGAGGACACCAACGCGGCTCTCGTATTTGTCCGCACCACTCTCAAAAATCTCGGACTTACCGCTACGGCAGAGGGATATATCGATGAGGAGGGCATCACCCGCATCATCGTATCCGGTTCTGACGCTACCATGCTCATAGGCCACCACGGCGATACTCTCGATTCCTTCCAGTATCTCGCTAACCTCGCGGCTAACCGTGAGTTCAAGTCGGGAGACAAGAATCACCACAGAGTTACCGTCGACATCGAGGACTACCGCTCCAAGAGAGAGCAGACGCTCCGTGCTCTTGCGAGAAGAATGGCACAGAAGGCTCTCAAGTATAACAAGAATGTTATGCTCGAGCCCATGAACCCCTACGAGAGACGTATCATCCACTCCGAGATACAGAGCATCGAGGGCGTTTCAACCAATTCTATCGGAAGCGAGAACAACCGTAAGGTCGTTATCTACCTCACCGACGGCAAGAAGAAAAACGCAAGATGACTCGCCTGAACAGAACAGTTGCAGCAATATCGACCCCACCCGGCAAGGGTGGGGTCAGTGTTATCCGGATAAGCGGAGACGAGGCTATTCGGATAGCGGATCGGGTATTCCGCCCGAGATCGGGAAAGAGCGCGGCTGAGCTTCCGTCACGCTACTCTGCTTACGGAGACATACTGCTCGGGGGCAAGGTGATAGACGACGGAATGCTTACCCTCTTCCGTGCACCCGCATCCTACACGGGCGAGGACACGGCTGAGATATGCGCCCACGGAGGCGTGCTCGTCACAAGGAAGGTGCTCGAGGCTTGCCTGTCGGCAGGAGCCTCCATGGCTGAAGCAGGGGATTTCACCCGCAGAGCGTACCTCAACGGAAGGATCTCGCTCTCGGAGGCTGAGGCGATCGGAAATCTTCTTGAAGCAAAGACCGCGGGGCAGCTCTATCTCGCGCGCAACGGCGCCGAGGGCAGGCTCAGCCGTGAGATAAAGCGCATTTACGAAGAAATGTGCTCGGTCTCCGCTTCTGTCTATGCGCTGGTCGACTACCCCGAGGAGGATCTCGCGGAGATGTCATCAGACGAGATGTCGGAGCGCCTGCGCGGGATACGCGATTCTATAATTTCACTCAAGCGCACCTACGACTCTGCAAAAGTCATAAACGAAGGAATAAAGACAGTTATCTGCGGATCCCCGAACACGGGAAAAAGCTCGCTCTACAACGCACTCTCAGGCGAGGAGCTGGCGATAGTTACCGATATCGAGGGAACTACGCGCGACACTCTGCGCACCGAGGTCGCACTCGGTGATATTCTGCTCTGTCTGTGCGACACGGCAGGCATCCGCGAGAGCGAGGATACGGTGGAGCGCATCGGGATCGAACGCTCGAAGAGTGCGCTCGGCGATGCTCAGCTCGTTTTTCTCATGCTTGACGGCTCGCGCGGGCTTTCGGAGGGGGATGTATCGCTTATCCGTGAGCTTTCGGGACAGGATGGCAAGTGCGTGATAGCGCTCGTCAACAAGTCCGATCTCGGATGCAAGGCTGATATAGGCTTTGTACGTGAGCATATCCCACACATTCTCGAGATAAGCGCAAAGGAAGGACGGGGGCTTGACGCGCTCTCCGAGCTTGTAAGATCCCTCTTTATAAGCGAAGAGATAGATCTTTCAAACGATGCGATAGTGCAAAACGCCCGTCAGCATTCCTGTGCTTCGCTCGCGCTTGAGGCAGTAGAGGACGCACTCTCAGCGCTCTCGGCGGGACTTCCCCCCGACATGGCGGCATGCGATATCGAGCGTGCGATGGCGCTTCTGTGCGAGATAGACGGACAGAGCGTCGGCGAGGATATAACGAACGAGATATTCTCGAAGTTCTGCGTAGGAAAATAAATGACAAAAGAGCTCCGAAGAGCCCCTTTGTTTATTAAATTCACCGCTCAAGCTCTTCTCTTGGGAACGAGAACGAGCACGAGAGCGACGATGGCGATAGCGATGATTATAAATATTATCACCGCAGCCGCGACCGACGAGCCCTCACCGTCATCAGCTGCCGTATCTGCACCGCTGACGGCAGACGTGCTCTGCGCGGCAGAATCTGAGCCGGTCACGTCGAGGACGTCCGACACGAATTCGCTGACCCCCTCGGACACGTCATCTACCGCACCGCTGACACCGTCCATGATACCCGTTCCGTCACCGCCCTGCACCGTTCCCGCCTCGGGAGTAAGTGCGGAATCGGTTCCTCTGTCGGATACCATTCCGTCCTCGGGAGAGAGCATGGAGGTATCGGCAAACGCGCCGAATGCGCACAAGCAGAAGAGCAAGGACACGCTGAGAGTGACAGCGAGCAGCTTGATTTTTACACTTTTCATCTTTTATCAACCTTTCGGGTTATTCTCTTTTTCGGATGCGCATGCGGCGCAGCCTACTGATTAGAATTATTTCCCGAAAAATAAAAACTATACACGAGTCAAAAATGGAAAACAAAAGATTCTCAAAAAATGACAGCGGATTTATTTGCGAGCATTGCGGACGTGAGGTATCTCCTCTCGGGTACACCTCGCGCAATCACTGCCCTTACTGTCTCTATTCAAAGCATCTCGACATAAACCCCGGCGACAGGGCAAGCGGCTGCGGGGGACTGCTCGTGCCCGTTCACGCAGAGATAAGCGCAAAGAAGGGCTACGTCGTCGTGCACAAGTGCGAGAGCTGCGGAGAGATACACAAAAACAAGGCGGCGTCCGACGATAATATATCGCTGATAATCAAGCTTACGGCAACCGAATTCTGATACATCTGATACAAAAGGAGATAACAACATGATAGGGATCATAGGCGCAATGCAGATAGAGACCGAGGCACTCTCGGCTATGCTCGAGGACAAGCACGTAGACATCATAAGCGGCAGAGAGTATCACACGGGAAAGCTCCACGGCAAGGACGTGGTAATATGCACCTGCGGAATAGGCAAGGTATTCGCCGCTGTATGCGCGGAGGCCATGATACTGCGCTATTCACCCTCGCTTATTATAAACACGGGCGTTGCAGGAGCGCTCGCCGACACGCTTGACGTGACGGATATTGTAGTTTCGGATGCGGTGGTCCAGCATGATATGGACACCTCCCCTCTCGGTGATCCCGTAGGACTTATAAGCGGCATAAACAAGGTATACTTTGACGCTGACAAGGCTGCCGCCGACAAGCTCGAGGCTATCGCAAGGGGGCTTAGCATAAACACCCTGCGCGGCACGGTAGCGTCGGGAGACCAATTCATCTCCGGCACAACCGCAAAGGAGAGGATAAAGCAAAGCTTCCCCTCTGCTGCCTGCTGTGAGATGGAGGGTGGTGCCATAGGACACGTCTGCTATGTAAATAACACCCCATTCGTCGTGCTCCGCGCGATCTCCGACAAGGCGGACGGCACGGGAAATATGGACTATATGCAGTTCTGCGGAATTGCGGCAGACAACTCGATAAAGGTGATGAGTGCTTTTATAAAAGAGATATAACACAAGGATCGGCGTGGTGATGCGCCGATTTTTTTTGTTTCAGTGAGAGCGGGTACAGACGGGAGGAGAGTGCAAACGCGACCTGCTTTTTTACTTATTTTTGTACAAAATGATGTGTTGAGTGTTGATAAATCCATGCGCATATGTTAAAATAAATGAGCCTAACAGTAAATTACAGAGGTAACAATATGAAAAGAAAGCTGTTTTTCACCTTCCTGTTTGTTATGCTGACCCTTCTCGGAGCAGCAATGGCATTATCCGCTGCAGGCGAAGAAGGCGCAGATACCGCAGCATCAGCCGGCGCGGCATCCGAGACGAAGGGCGGAGGAGTTCATCCGATCTCCGAGCTGAATCTCGATGTGGGAGAGCTTGATTCCCACGCGGGCGTTACCGATATAAGCACGATCGAGGTAGATCTGAGGCGCACCTATGAGATCGGAAACGATCAGCTCATCGATTCGGGCAACCTCTGGTATCCGAGGCTGAAAAAGCTCTCGACCGGAGAGTATATTCTTTTCTTCCAGGACGGAAGATGGGGACCGAACGTTTACTTTACCCACTCACGCGACGGGCTGAGCTGGGACGAGCCGACGCTCCTTTTTCAATCTCATTATACACATAACAGCGATTACATCCGCTATTATGCAACAGCGGATGCAACAGAGCTCTCGGACGGAACGATAGTTGTTGCGGCTATCTTCCACGCTTCGAGAAAAACGCCGACCTCTCCCGCACCGAGCCGCTGGCTGATGACCGAAAAGGGCATCATCACCTCCTATTCGACCGACGGAGGTCACAGCTGGGCGGAAAGCAAGATCGTCTACCACGGCAGATGCTGGGAGCCGAGCTTCCTTGAGCTTCCCGACGGAAGCGTGCAGATGTACTTTACTCATTCTGCACCCAAGGATGCGATCTACGGAGAGAAGATGGGAAGCAAGGTATCGAGCGGTGTTGCTATGCTTACATCTACCGACCGGGGGCGCAGCTGGTCTCCGATGATACTCGAATACCCGTACGTTGCGCCGAGAGTAGCACAGCAGCCGATATTCGTGTATAACGGCATACAGATACTGACCGACCAGATGCCGTCTGCAATTCTTCTGCACGACGGCAAGACTATAGCGATGTCGACAGAGAGCCTGCGTCCCGACGAATCGGGGCATTCTACCTCGGTCATCCGCTCGCATGACTTTTTCTCGCGCATTCTTGAGGAGAACGAATACGGCCCCTCAGACAGAGACGATATGCTCGTCACGGGAGCGGCGCCTTATATCGCGCAGTTCCCGTCGGGCGAGGTGATCCTCTCTACCTTCTCGGGACAGAAGCAAAAGGTATATATAGGAAACGAAAAGGCTGACGAGTTCTATCTGTCGCGCTCCTTTATTCCCTTCCCTCAGCAGAAGGTACAGATGTGGGGCGACCTCTTCATTGCCGACAGCCACACTCTGATAGCAAGCTCGGGCGACACGATAGTCGAGGCGGGCGTAAAGCATAACCTCGGCTCGCGCGGTATCGGTATATCGCACATGATACTCAACCACAGAACAGACGCAAAGACGCTCACCCCGAAGATCGACGGCTACACCGAAGACTGGAGCGCGAATACCGATGCGCTTTTTGTCGGAAGCATCTCGCAGGCACAGACCTCGATGCGCCTCGCCCATGATGACGATAACGTGTATCTCCTCTTTGAGCATCTCGACTACACTCTGACCTCGAGCGATTATTTCCTGTTTTATATCTCTGACGGCACAAGCGTAAAATACCGGATCAAGGGAACGCCCGGCGGTGTAACAGAGCTCGTCCGCATTAAGGGCTCAAGCACAACGAGCATCACTCACACGGCAAGCATACAGATGTACGGTACACTTGACCAAAACAGCGACACCGACCGTGGCTTTGCACTTGAGGTGGCAATACCGAAGAAGAGCTTTTTCAGCTCGGACACTCTGCGTGTATTCATGAAGATGTACAACAATGACGGCGCAGACACCTACGCATGGGACGGCTTTAACGGTCTTTCCGAGGGCAAGATCGCAACCTGGCACATGGTCCGCCTTTCCGACATCAAGGGCGTGAGCACACAGGCCCCGTACGCAGGAGATCTTGACGGAAACAATACAGAGGATAATACCGACCTCACTCTGCTCGTACGTTATCTCTCGGGCTATACGGACGTACCCTTCGATGCTGTACGTGCCGATCTCGACGGAAACGGAAAAGCAACCAACAGAGATGCTATAACGCTTATAAAGCTGCTTGCAAAGCAAGGCTGACCGACAGGCATCTGCCCAGAAAGGAAAAAATATGTCAATATTCGATCTTTCTATGTTCGATATCCGCCCGATGGCTGACGAGCGCTTCACCATGAAGGGCGATAAATACCGCTTCACCGTGCTGACCGACAGAATGCTGCGTCTCGAATACTCCGAGGACGGGATATTTGAGGACAGGGCTACGCGCCTTGCCTTCAACCGTGCCTTTGATACTCCCGAATACGAGGTGTACGAGGAATGCGGGCTTCTCCATATAAAGACGGCGCACCTGCATCTCTCCTACAACAAGCAGAAATTCTCGGAGCTCGGGCTTCAGATATCCGTAGACGGGACCGGAGCGTGGCTGTTCGGGCAAAAGCCGAATACCCTGCCAGGCACCGTCCGCACACTTGACCGCGTAAACGGCTCCTGCCCTCTCGGTCCATCCGTACTCAACAGAAGCACGGGTATTGCGGTGCTTGACGATTCAGACACCCTTGTCATCGGCGATGACGGCTGGCCCGTGCCCTCGAAGAAGGGCAGACTGGATCTGTACTTTTTCGGTTACAAGAACGACTATGAGGGTGCTATCCGTGACTTTTACAAGCTAAGCGCACCCATGCCTCTCGTGCCGAGATACGCTCTTGGAAACTGGTGGTCGAGATACCACAAGTATTCAGCCGACGAGTATATTGCTCTCGTCGATAGATTCAAGGAAAACGAGCTTCCCTTCTCGGTTGCGGTCATAGACATGGACTGGCATATAACCGAGACGCCCGATCCCGTGCGCTTCGGCTCGGGATGGACGGGATACACCTGGAACAGAGACCTTTTCCCCGACCCCGAGGGCTTTCTCTCCGAGCTTCACGAAAGAGGGCTTGCTACCTCTCTCAATCTTCATCCGAGAGACGGCATACGCGCCTACGAGGAGGTCTATCCTGCACTCTGCGAAAGAATGGGGCTTGATCCCGCCGAGGGAAAGCAGATAGAATTCGACGCTTCCTCAAGGGAATTCATGGAGGCGTACTTCGACACGGTGCTTGACCCGATGGAGGAGCGCGGAGTTGATTTCTGGTGGATAGACTGGCAGCAGCAGGGCGGTATGAGGATCCCCGGGTACGACGTTCTCTGGATGCTCAACCACTGCCATTACGCAGACAACGCAAGAGACGGCAAGCGTCCGCTTCTCTTCTCGCGTTACGCCGAGATAGGCTCGCACAGATATCCTCTCGGCTTTTCGGGAGACACGCATATAACCTGGGAGAGCCTTGCTTTTCAGCCATACTTTACCGCAATGGCGTCAAATCTCGGCTTCTCGATGTGGAGCCACGACATAGGCGGTCACATGAACGGCTACCACGACCCCGAGCTGTTTTGCCGCTGGGTACAGCTCGGCGTATTCTCCCCCATCAACCGTCTGCATTCCTCTACCTCACCATTTGCCTCCAAGGAGCCCTGGAACTACGGTCCCGAGGCTGAGAGGATCGTGAGTGAATTTCTGCGGCTGCGCCATGCGCTGATCCCGTATATATACACGGCGCATTATAAAAACCACACTGAGGGAACGCCGCTTATCCGTCCCGTATACTTCAAGCATCCGAAAAACGGAGATGCGTACAAATACAAAAATCAGTATTACTTCGGAGACGATCTGCTCGCGGCACCGATCACGTCAAAGCGGGATGCGGACAGTCTGCTTGCAAAGACGACCCTCTGGATGCCCGACGGCGTATGGATCGACTTTTTCTCCGGCCGCATCTACAGAGGCGGCAGAACGATAGATATATACAGGCATCTTGAACAAATGCCCGTATTTGCACGTGCGGGAAGCATAATTCCCCTCGCCCGCACAAGCGGCAACGATACGGCGATCCCGTCGGCGCTCGATCTGCGGGTCTTTGGCGGTAAGAGCGGCAGCTACACCCTTATCGAAGACAACGACAAGCCTGACCGTGACATCGACGTGAGTGAAACTCGCTTTACCTTTGAGTACGGCGACAGCTCCTTTTTGCGCATCGAATCGGCAGAGGCGCGGGATTATCTGCCGGAGTGGAGGACGTATCACGTTTCCTTCGTTGCATTCGGACGTCCCGTTGCCGTTACTCTCTCCGTAGCGGGAAGCACGATCCCTCTCTCCTTTGAGTACGACGAGCGGACGAAGACCGTCAAGTGCGCTCCCCTCACCCTTGAGGCAGGGGGTATTGCCGAGATCGGCGTTATCGCGGGAAAGTCCCTGCCCGACAACGAAATCAAGAGCTGCGTAAGAGAAGCGATTATGTACTGCAGTCATCTGTCTATCGACGAGTGCGGAGCACTTGAGGGCATTCTGCGCAGAAGCTCTCCTCCCGCTCAGTTAGCCTCAGAAATACTCACCCGCCCGGGTAACGAGTATCTCAAGGGCTATATCCTCGAGCTTCTGTGCGCGAAGTGATAGAAAAAAGGTCATAAAAAAGGGGATGTTCCAAACAGCATCCCCCGAATACTTCGTTTTTCGCATTCTCACAGACAGCATTTGTTTGTTATTCCGCATCTCACAGCCATGATCCTTAATGGCATATCCACGTTCAAAGCATAAATACACACAAAAACTCTAACGGAGGCAATGAGAATGAAAAAAAGCATGATCAGGCTCCTGTCGCTCTTTCTTTGCGCGGTAATGCTCGCCCCCTCTCTCTGCATCGCGGCTGCTTCGGATACAACCTGCAGAGCGGTCACTTCAAGCGAGACGGCGGTAGTATATCTGCGCGAGGGCGGTACCGGCGACGGAAGCACCGAGGCATCCCCAATAGGAACGCTGTCGGCAGCGATGAAGGCGGCGGCAGCATACGGTGTCACGGCAAAGATACAGGTGATAGGCGAGTACCGAATGGACTTTGCCTCGGGGGCGTTTTCCTCTCCCTCGCACACTAATCTGATCGTGATCTCGGGCAAGGGGACTTACGGAAAGATATACGCAGACACCACAAACGGCGACTACGCAAAGTGGTATCTCAACGGGGACTTGCAGTTCGAGGATATCGAGCTTGGCTTTTTCCCGTGGCGCTTGTTTTTCATAACGCAGTTTCACGATCTGTATATGCTTGACGGCATCACGATGACGGAAGGCTCAAACAAGATCGGTATCATCCCCGCGATATCAAGCACGTCAAAGACCTTCGACGGCAAAAAATACAACGGCGATTACAAGATAGTATTGCTGTCGGGCGTCTACGACGCCGTTACCCTGTTTGCTCAGGGAGGTGCCAAGGGCGACCTTGCAGGCGGCGTAACGCTGGTATTCGGAAACACGGCGGAGGCGTGGAGGATACACGTCTCGCACAAGATAGCCAAAAGCGTCGACCGCGCGCATATATACCTTGACGGAGGCGTCGTTCATACGGGCGTTGCTTACCACGATATTCCGAAGTCCACGACCGACGTCTCGGGGGTCGCCGGAGCGCGCGAAGACTTCAAGATAACGGTTACCGACAACTTTGATATAGAAAACAGCTTCACCGTAGGATTCCCAAGCGACCCCGCAAGGTTCGGCGGGATCAGCGGGACGTCCGTTTACCTCGACGGAAGCGCCTGCGTCGGCAACGAGGCTCTCGGAAGCTATACGATGGAGATCGAAACGGACGTCTACGACGACGTGACGGCGCACGTAAACGAGGATACCTTCGACGCAAACGGCATCAAGCGTATCAAGTCCGGAAGCGGACTTCCGCAGGGGCTTGTTCCCCCGTCTTGGGATGAGATGAGCTCACCCGAGAAATATAATTACGGGGACGTTAACGGCGACGGAGAGTTCAACAACACGGATATTACGGAGCTTGTGCGCTTTCTCTCGGGCATAGAGGTAAGCGTCAAGGTTCCCGAGCGTGCGGACGTAGACCAAAACAACAAAGCGAACAACAGGGACGTGATAGATATGATACTTTCAATAAACGGAATAAAGCCCTCGCCCGACAAGCGTTACTCGCCCGAGGATTACAGGATAATATCAAAGGATGAATATACGGACAAGACCACGGCGGCGTTTCTCGGACAGCTCGCGGGCTTTTTGTCGGGACACGAGTTTGCAAAGGGCTCGGACGGCAAGTGCCTGGTCGCGATGCCGGACGAGAGATTCGTCTACCTCAGGGGTCCTTACGCCGTCGGTGCAAGACCCAAGCATATATATAACGAGGACTCGAAGCTCTGGGAGGTATGGTTTGACGACGATTTCTCGGTTGACGTTGTCAATCAGTATATTCTCGCGGATATGTATTACAATAAAGGCACCGTCTGCCAGAAGTACATAACCGACGGCTGGCTCAACTACGACGTCTGGGACATGGGCGGAGGTCAGCGCAAGGTCGGCGCCTACGGGCTTTCAAAAAGATATAACTATCTGCCTCAGTTTTTGGGGAATACCGAGACTGAGAACTGGTACAGCTTTATAAGCGAGCCTTATCTCGGCACGGATACCCTCGGAATGAACGCCGCGGGAATGCCCGAGACGGCAAGAGAGCTCGCCGCCGTGTTCTCGCAGGCAACGGGAGACAGGGATAATCTTCTTTTTGCGCAGATGTTCGCGGCGATGATATCGAGCGCGTATTTTGAGGACGACGTCGAGAGCGTCATCAGAGAAGCGTGCAAGGTGCTTCCCGAAGGCTCCTGGCCTACCTATATCGTAGAGGACGTTTTCGAGATCTATAAAAAGCACCCGAACGACTGGCGCGCGGGCTTTACCGAATATGAAAAGAAGCACTATATCGCGTCTGATATAACCTCCACCGCAGATACGGCGATAAACTGCGGCTTCGTTCTGCTCGAGCTTCTTTACGGTGAGGGAGATTATATGAAGACCTGCAAAATAGGCTCGCTTGCGGGCTACGATTGCGAGTCCACCTGCGGCATCGCGCTTGCGGTGCTCGGCGTAATGGGCGGTACTTCGATCCTTCCCGAGGAGACGAACACCTACGTCTGGCAGGACGGAGAGGGGACTCTTGTCAACCTCGTAAACCCCGGATGTAAGAACGATCAGGGAGTCTGGATGATAGCGGCAGGTCTTCCTTCAAGAATGAAGATCAGCGAAATTATAGAGAAATACCGCGAGAACTTCGAGGCGGTGCTGCTTGAGCGGGGAGGTGCCGCCGACGCACATTATTACTATATTCCGCGCGAGGAGCTGCGCGGATACGATACCGTAAAGATAGAAAACGCACAGCTCGCGGACGGAACGCTCAACGGCTTTAGCGTAAAGGGAGAGGTAAGCGTCACGAAGTACGCATCGGTCAGCCACTACGGAGCAAGGCTTACGGGAAGCGCGGAGCTTTCACAGAGGGTAAGCGGACTCAAGATCGGAGAGACCTACGCTCTCAGCGCCTATATGAAGGCAACGGGAAGCTCAAGCGCGTATCTGTTCGTATCCTCCCCCGACGGCTCGGGTGCGGTGTGCGCTTCTGTTCACGCAACCGTCGGAACGCCCAAGTACGAAGCGCACAGCAGCTTCAAGCGCACGCTGTACTTTACCGCAACAGATACCGAAATGACGATCGGCGTCAGATATAACGGAGCGGACGGCGAGTACGCGGCGGCAGGCTCGTTTGAGCTTATCCGCATAAGCGAGAAGCAAGTGGGCAGCGTAGGCGTTCAAAACGAAAAAGCAGACGGCGTCTACGAGGGCTCGTTCAGCCTTGATATAAACGGAGAGACCGATAAGGAGGTCTACCTCAAGCTCCGCTTTGCAAATCCGAACGATAAGGTCACGAACGTCGCCCTTACCGTAAACGGAACGAAGTACGCGACCGCGGCGTTCTATAAAACGAACCCCGCCGACGGCATGGAGAACGCCGATACTATATATATCCCGCTCGTTCTGTCGGTCGGAGAGAATACCGTAAGCGGAAGCTTCACGGGAACGCTCAGCATCTTTGACGCAGAGCTGGTCGAGCGGACAGACCGCTTTGAGAATTAAGGATGCATATACACATACAGGGAAAACTCTTTTTAAACAAGAGTTTTCCCTGTACTTTTTTGCAATTATTCAATTCGGTATACAAAGCTCGGAGATTATCCTTTTGACATTATCACACACGGATGCCGTTCCGTCAAGGCGTAGTACTTTGCAGCAGAGTGCATCCACCCACGCGTCTATACGGTCCGGCGTTTTATTGCGTGCGTGCTCATAAAAGCGTTCTTCCCGCTCGTACATATCTCCGCCGGGCAATACCCTGCCGCCGAATCTATCTGCTGATCTCTGTTTTATTCTTTCCATCCTGATATCTAACGGAGCATCGAGATATACCACAAGCGAGTAATACGAGTTGATCTCTGCATTCATGTCCCCGTTAACTGCAGAAAATACAAAGCGCGGATGACGCTTTATATCTTCAAGAAGCAATTGCTCGGCCTCTGTCCGTGTTCTTGCAGAAGCATACGGATCATCGGAAGGTTTAAAATAATAATCTTCCACATCCATATGCTTATAGCCGATTTCCTTTGCAAGAGCGTCAGCAAGCGTCGTTTTTCCGCTTCCGTTCAGTCCGCAAATACATATGCCGTATCCCATACCGTCACCTTCCCGCTCTTTCCTTCAAGGCGGCGTACACCTCGTAGGGGGTATAGAAGCCGTCTGTGGAGGAGAGGGATATCTCCGGCTTTCTGGTGCCGTGCCAATCACTGCCGCCGCTCTCGAGTATTCCGTGGCGGTGTGCCGTTTCACGGGCAAGAGCATGTGTCTTTGGCGAATACTTAGAGTAGTAGGTCTCCATTCCGTCGAGACCTGCTTTTTTTGCTTTCGGCAAAAAAAGCTCCAGTTGCTCCGGGGTAAGGCTGAGATAGGGGTGCGCGATAACTGCCGCACCGCCGAGGCTCTTGACGAGCGCTACCGTCTTTATCGCGTCGGGGCGCACGGGCGGGATATAAAACCCGCGTTTGGGCGAGAGAAGATCCGCAAAAGCCTCGGGAACGCTCGTCACCACACCGTGTGCCATCAGCGACTCGGCTATATGTGCACGGTTGACGTTGCCGTGCTCCGAGCGGGCGTATATTTCTTCTATGCTGTCTATCGGGTATCCTGCTTTTTTGAGCGAAGCAACGAGCCTTAAGTTGCTTTCGTACTTGCTTTTGGCAAGCTCGGCGCAATGAGCACCTACCGCTTCTCTGTGATCCTCCCCGAGGAAAAGTCCGAGCATATGCACTTCACTTCCCTCGTATTCGCAGGTAAGCTCCACGCCGCCGATAGTCTCTATTCCGAGCTCCTCTCCCGCGCGCAGAAATTCCCCGATGCCGTCCACGGTGTTATGGTCGGTGAGGGCGATCGCGCCGATGCCGTTTTTTTTCGCCTCTGCGGCAAGCTCACGCGGGGTGCAGGTGCCGTCGGAGAAGTTCGAGTGCGTATGAAGATCACATATCCTCATTTTCAAAATTCCCCGAACATATCCGACAGGCGCTTTACTGCGGCTGCAAGATCGCAAATTCCGTCGTACATATTTTCAGCCGTCCTGTCCTTGAGGTAATTATCCGCTTCAAGGGTAAGGTAGCCGCGGTAATTATTCCTTCTCAGCGCATCTATCACAGCACCGAAGTCGATATCCATAGAAAACGGTATCTGGTGAGAATCGTGCAGCTTGTCGTTGTCGTGGATATGAAGAGCCTTTAGCCTGTGCCCGAGTGCGTCTATAAGCTCGGGGGCAGAGGTGTCAAGCCCTCTCATCTCCGCGTGTCCTATATCGAGGCAGGCAACGAGGTATTCGTCATTCACCGCATCAAGATGTGCTACGAAGTTGTCGGGGCGTGAGCATGCGGCGGGAACGGCGTGCCCCTCCTCGCGGTTCCAGTTCCACATATTCTCGGTAGCTATCTTTACTCCGTGCTCACGTGCAAACGGAAGCAGGGAGTAAAAGAACTCCGCGTTCTCCTCGGGTGTTCCGTTGTTTGCGGGGTGAACGATGCAGTACTCCGCACCGACCTCGGCTGAGCATTCTATCGCGCGTTTGAGATAGTCGCGCACGCATCCGACGCTCGTAGGAAAGGGAGCGTGGGTCTGGTTGCATATTATCCCGTTGTCATCCGCAACGCGGCGAAGCCTGCGGACGTAGCTAAGATGATCCTTGCCGGCAAACGGGTGGTCGGTCGGCTTGAGAGCGCCCGTCGCCTTGTCGTACTTTGCCATTTCAAACATTGAAAGGTCGTAAGCGTCAAAGCCTGCGCGTGCGATATACTCTATAGTTCTCTCCTCACCGATCAGCTTGGAGGCGATCTCGGTCTGAGTGGATACTTTCAGCTTCATGGTTTTATCTCCTTATTCTGAGTACCCCTCGGCAATATTGCCGAGGGGTATGGTGTTATTATTTTCCCGTATAGCCTGCGTCAAAGCAAGCAGTATCCATATTGCGCATGATCTCCATTCTGAAGGCACACGGCCATGCAACGAGCCACTGAGTAGGCGTAAAGAAGTCTCCGCCCGCGCGCATTCTCTCCCAGCGGCAATGGCAGATAGCCTCGTCCTGGCTTCCCGCAACGCGCGTTCTGCCGTTGATAACGAGGGTACCGTCAGAGATGAGCTGAGTTGCGTTTGCCCAAAAGGCACACGCACGGTCGAACCAGATCTTCTCTCCCGTAGCCTCCGAAAGCTTGACGAAGGACACTACGTCGTGAAGCGCATAGTGGTCAAGTCCGTTGTGCATCGTGGATACGCCCGTCGAGCCGAAGGTATCGAAGCCGATCTTGCCAAGGGTGCAAGTATCGTCGTAGATGCAGGAATAATGCCACTGCCAGGAGGATATGTAATAAGCGAGATTACGCGCCATATCGACGTATTCGCGCTTGCCCGTGACCTCGTAGAGTGCCATACACGCACCGAGCATGGGGGAAGCGGATTCCTTGTCTATCGAGTAGGTGTCAAGCGCACCCGCGGTGGTATATCCGTCACGGTCAAAGTCGCCGTAATAGAAGCCCATCGCGCGCTCCGCGCTCTCAAGATATTTTGCCTCTCCCGTGCGCTCGTATGCCTTAAGAAGCGGAGGAACGAGGAAGCATCCGACCGAGCCTGCCTTGGTCAGCAGCGAGCCGTCGGGCTTCCAGCTCTTGGCAAAGCAGCCGTCCGCATCCTGGTGTGCTACGGCAAAGTCGCATATTCCCATAGCGGCGTCGATACAGTCGGGGCGGTCTATACCGCACTTCGATAGAAGCTCGTAGGTCTCGAAGAAGTGAAGCGCTCCCGTGCCGAGGTTGCAGGCGTCGAGCTCGTCGTTTACCTTCTGTGCGGGGTCGGGCATGGTATTTGTACGAACGTACATAAGTCCGTTATCGAGGCGGCAATGTCCGAGCCACGAGTCTATGACCTTGAGCGCCTTGCTCTTGGCGTCTCGGTCTCCCGTCTCAAGGTGGTATTTGAGCAGGGCGTTGGCAAGAGAGATATTCTGTCCGCACCAGCCAAGCTCGTACTTGGTAGCAAACCAGCGCTTGACGTACTGCGTCTCCTGCGCCTTCCATTCAAGTCCTATAGAAAAGCCGCAGAAGCCGTCGGGCTCCTCGGTATAGAGGGTCTTTGCGTAGGTGATACCGAGCTTCCAGAGCTTTTTTGAATCAAAGAGGGAGGGGATGGGATGTGCGTAATACTCCCACGCAAAGTCGTAGAGCGCGTGCCAAGAATGGCGGGGCTTGGTCAAGGGAGCTGTGAAAATCACCGCAAAAAACTCGGTGCGGGGCTCCATCGTGAAGTAGTGCGCCTCCTTCATCCTCTGCTTGCAAAGTGCATAAGGAGACTCCTCCTCGGGCCAGATGAGGCTGTGGCGCATTCCCTCCTCGGTCGGATACTGAGAGAAGGACATTGCGATATCAAAGCCGCGGTCTGCCATCAGCGCCGCAGTGTACTTATCGCATTCGGAATACGAGCATGCGGGGATAGAAGTGCGGGAATAGGAATATATCCACGGCTTGCCCTCGCACTCGTAGCCCGAGTATTCAACACCCTTTCCCCAGCCGTTGCCGTTGTAGTTGAGGGCGGCTATCTGGGTGTAGTTCACCTTTTGAAGTACGGTAAAGGACATATTCATTCTGTCCGTGGGAGTGTCGGTCACTCTCTTCCACGCGTATATTCCGTCCGCTATCATCTCAAAGCTGTCTTGGGCACCCTCGCACGCTTCTACGCGCAGAAGGGGCGTTTCGTCTGCATAAAGAATATGCGAGCCGTCAGAGTATATTATCTTACTTTCCATATTGACCTCCGAATTATAAAGTCGGTTTTTTATTTTAGTGTATCAAAGCCGAAAAATGAAATCAAGCGATGCGCTCCAAAGACGAACATTATGCTAAATAATACAAACAAAACGTGGTTGCCCGCCTCATGCGCGTTTGCATAATACACCCGATGGTGTTGGTGCTCAGACCGAAGAGCACGCCCCGTGTATCGACTGTTATTTCCCGTGCTTTTTTTCCTCGGTAGGGGTATTTCCGTAATACTTTACGTACGCTCGGTAAAAGGTGGAGTAATCTCCGTATCCGCTCTCTTCAAACGCCTCAAGCGCCCCTGCGCCCGAGCGTAGCAGCTCCCTTGCGTATGACAGGCGCTTGGCGGTTATGTATTCTCCGGGAGAGGCTCCTGTTGCCCCCTTGAATATTCGGCAGAACTGCGACGGGCTCAGATAAAAGTGAGCGGCAAGCGCGGGAGTCGTCAGCCGTTGCTTCAGATGGTCATTTACGTACGCGACCATCTCCTTCTCCCGGCTTGACGGCGGTAAGTCGGTCGTTCCCCTCGCTTCGTACGCGTCGCACAAAGCACCGAGAAGACAGATCAGGTTCGTCGTGATCTTAAGCTCCCGCCCATAGGCATCCCTCTCCGAATCGCACATCTCCTCAAACAGCCTGCGGATATGATGGTCTCCAAGCTCGGAGGAGGTGTAGACGTTGTCCTGTCCGAGCGAGCGCTCGGTGAAGGGCGCAAGAAGTCTGAGCTCGGGGTCGAAGCGCTCGACCAGCGATGCGGGAAAGTTGATATTGAATCTTTCGTACGGGGTCGCTTCCAGAATCTTCGGCTTGTGTGACTCACTCGGACGGATGACGAGAATGCAGCCCGGGTAGAGCGCGTAGCTCGAGCCCTCAACGAGGTAGTTTACCTTTCCCTTGATAAACAGATATATTTCGTAGCTCCGATGAACGTGCATCGGAAAAGCGGCATCCTGCGGAACGTCGTCTATCGCGTGCTTGACGTATATTCCGTTTTTTTTGTATTCGTTTAGCATATTCATACTTCAATTATAATCGTTCGTGCACGAAAACGCAATATACTTTGAATAAATTAACAATTGAAATGCGTTTTTATTTATTTTATACTATTAAGTAGAGAAATTATTTTTTTCAAGCGAAGGAGATACGGTATGAATATTGGTGCACAGATGTACACGGTGCGCGAGCACTGCAAGACTCTCGAGGATCTTTCCCTCACTCTCAAGAAGCTCGCCGATATAGGCTACAGATACGTTCAGGTCTCGGGAACCTGCTCATACGACGCGGCTTGGCTTGACGCAGAGCTGAAGAAGAACGGACTTACCTGCGTCATTACGCACACCCCGTCAAAGGAGCTCACCGGAAATACAGACAAGGTAATAGCCGATCACGGAATACTCGGATGCAAGTATATCGGCCTTGGATATTACGGATACGAAAACCCCGAGCAAAAGCTCGCATCCTTTCTCAACACCTACACGCCCGTAGCCGAGAAGATCGCAGAGGCGGGCAAGTACTTTATGTATCACCATCATGCGGCTGAATTCCAGAAGATAAATGGCAAGACCGTGCTCGAGCACATAGCGGACAGCATCCCCTCCTCGAAGCTCGGATTCACGCTTGACACGTACTGGGTGCAGACGGGAGGAGCAAACCCCTGCGACATGCTTGAGCTTCTCTCGGGAAGAGTCCCCTGCATACACCTTAAGGACTACGCGTTCGGTCAGAAGATGGCTGTGCTCGGAGAAGGCAACATCAACTTTGACCGCGTGTTCGTAAAGGCTGAGGAAGCCGGATGCGAATATATGCTCGTAGAGCAGGACGACTGCGGCGGAGAGGATCCGTTCGAGTGTCTTAGCCGCAGCTACGCCTACCTGAAGGCAAGGGGGCTTGAATAATGAGATTCAAGCTTTGTGCTTTTGCAGACGAGGCTGACAGCAGCATTGACAAGCAGATAGAAGCCATGCGCGACAACGGCATAGGTTATCTTGAGATACGCGGAGTTGACGGTGAAAACATATCCGAGATTTCAACGGAAAAGGCGAAAGAAGTACGGAGAAAGCTTGACGAAAGCGGTATTTCCGTCTGGTCGCTCGGATCTCCCTACGGAAAGATCAAGATAACCGACCCTATCGAGCCGCACCTTGACAAATTCAAACGCGGTCTTGAGCTTGCCGATATTCTTGGGGCAAAAAACATACGCCTTTTCAGTTTCTTCGTACCTAAGGACGAGGCGGAAGCGTACTCAGACGAGGTCATGGACAGAATGAGCAAGCTCGTCTCGGCGGCAAAGGGAAGCGGCATTCTGCTCTGCCACGAGAACGAAAAGGGTATTTTCGGTGACGTAGCGGACAGATGCGCGCAGATCCACCGGACCTTCCCTGAGATCTCGGCGGTCTTCGATCCCGCAAACTTCGTTCAATGCGGACAGGACACCGAAAAGGCCTGGGAGAAGCTCGCGCCTTTCGTAAAATATATGCACATAAAGGATGCTCTTCCCGACGGCAGCATCGTGCCTGCGGGCAAGGGCATGGGAAATATCCCGTGGCTGCTTGACAGATACGGGGGCGAGATACTTACTCTTGAGCCTCATCTGTCGGTATTCAAGGGTCTTGATGCTCTCGAGGGCGGCGAAAAAACGAAAATAGACGAATACAAGTACCCCTCTCAAAGAGCGGCGTTCGATGCGGCGGTATCGGCGCTGAAGGAAATAATAGAATGATAAATGACGAGCTGAAAAAGAGAGATCTCCCTCCGCTGAAGCGCCGTGAGGAAATGGCAGATATACTGCAGAAAAATGTATACGGATATTTGCCGAGGACGGAGTATTCGCTCACCTGCTCCGAGCCGAGATATATCGAACGAAGATACGCCTGCGGAAACGTCGCGTATTCGATAACGGAGCTTACCGTAACGGTAAAGAACGAGAGCCGTACCTTCAAGGTAGACAGGCTCCTTCACTGCGATGGCAAAAAGCGTCCCTTGGTGATAAACATAGCTTTTCATCCCCTGAGCAATTCGCAATACTTCCCAATTGAGGAAATGTCGGAATACGATGCGGACTTTCTCTCCTTCTGCTACAAGGAGGTGACGAGCGATGACGGCAATTTTGATGACGGGCTCGCTCCTCTGCTGACAAGCAAGGATGCACCCTGCGGAAAGCTCGCGATATGGGCGTGGGCGGCGCAGCGCGTGCTTGACTACGGGCTGACGCTCCCCGGCACGGACAGGAAAAACACCGCGGTCGCGGGACACTCACGCCTCGGCAAGACGGCGCTATTGTGCGCGATGACCGACGAGAGATTCAAATACGTTCTCTCAAACGCATCGGGATGTATGGGCGCGAGCCTCGCCCACGGAAGCACGGGAGAAGCATCGTCGGAGAAGGGCGCAGCGCGCCGGGAGAATTACCGCGATATAATAAAGAACTTCCCCTTCTGGTTCTCTCCCGAATTTGCAGATCACGCAACGGAAACCGTATCACCTCTGTTCGATCAGCATTATCTTGTCGCCGCGATAGCTCCGAGATTCGTGCTCGCAGGCTCGTGCAGCCTCGACGCGTGGGCGGACCCTCAGTCGGAGCAGCTCTGCTGTGCGGCGGCAAGCCCCGCGTGGGAGATGCTCGGAGAGGACGGCTTTATATGCGATCGGCTCGCTTCTCCCGGTGAGGCATTCTTATCCGGACGGGTCGGTTACTTCATGATAGAGTCGAAGCACTTTATGTCCCGCCACAGCTGGCGGCACCTCATGGATTTTATAGCTCTGCACAAAAATGAAAAAATATAATCAAGGAGATAAAAAAATGGAAAAGATCAAGCTCGGTATCCTCGGCATGGGAAACATAGGCAGACTGCACCTTGATAACGTGCTCGGAGGACACTGCCCCTCGGTTGAGGTAAGCGCAGTATGCGATATTGACGAAAAGAAGCTCGGATACGCAAAAGAAAAGCTCCCCGATGCAAGGTACTTCAGCGACGCGATAGAAATGCTCGATTCGGGCGCCGTTAACGCCGTTATCGTAGCAGTACCTCACTACGATCATCCCACCTACGCGATCGAGGCGTTCAAGCGCGGCATCAACGTAATCATCGAAAAGCCCGCAGGAGTCTACACGCGTCAGGTAAGAGAGATGAACGAGGCTGCCGACCGTGCGGGAGTAAAATTCGGCATCATGTTCAACCAGCGTACCGATCCTCTCTACGTAAAGGCGCACGAGATCGTACAGAGCGGACAGCTCGGCGAGCTCAAGCGCCTCGTATGGATAGTCACGAACTGGTACAGAACCCAGGCTTACTACGATTCGGGAAGCTGGCGTGCTACCTGGAACGGTGAGGGCGGCGGAGTTCTTCTCAATCAGGCTCCTCACAATCTCGATCTCTGGCAGTGGATATTCGGAATGCCCAAGCGCGTACGTGCGTTTTGTGAGCTCGGAAAGTACCACAACGTTGCGATAGAGGATGACGTTACCATCTTCGGAGAATACGAAAACGGCGCGACCGCTACCTTCATCACTACCACGGGCGAGGCTCCGGGAACCAACCGTCTCGAGATATCGGGCGACCGCGGAAAGATCGTGATCGAGGGCGGCAAGCTCAAATGGTGGAAGCTCGAGACTCCCGAAAGAGAGTTCTGCTACACCTGCAAAAAGGGCATGGCAATGCCCGCTACCACCTGCGAGGAATTCACCTTCGACAGCGTAAACGGCCACGCCACGGTGCTCGAGACCTTTGCCCGTTCGATCATCGACGGAACTCCCCTGATAGCGGACGGACGAGAGGGTCTGAATTCTCTCTCCATCTCGAACGCAGCGTATATCTCCACCTGGACGGGTAATTTTTCCGATATAAACGTCGACGAGGAGCTCTTCGAGCAGCACCTCAAGGAGCTCTGCGCAAGCGAGGTAGAAAAAAAGAAGGATTCGGAGCCCGAATCCCTCGAATCCCTGCGCGAGCGCTGGAAGGTAAGGTGGTAAAATGGTAAGATAATAAAACTGCAAAACGGTAACGGAAGCACGGGCGTAAGTCAATTATTCCTCGTTCTTCTCAGGTATTCCCTCGGGTTCATTCCCGTGTCCTTGAGAAAGGCGCGGTTGAAGGTCCGAATAGACGAAAACCCGGAGCCGAGCGCCGCGGCGGTGACGCTCTCTCCGTCCTCAAGCCTGGCGCACGCGTCCCTGATCCTCAAATGATTGATAAAATCGTTGAACCTTACCTTCAGCTTTGACGAAAAGAAGCGTGAGATATGATAACGGTCGATATAAAGATCTCGTGACAGGGCGGCTAGCGTCAGAGGCGCTCTGAAATTCTTCATGCAATAATCAATAATACGCCGTTCCGTGGACGGAGCGCTCGACGGCGCGTCCTCAAGGGTAAGCATAGACAGTACGGTACTGAGAAGTACTGCAAAATACCCGCGCGCTATCTGTTTGTCGTAGAAGGTACGGCGGCGGTTATGCTCGTATATCCCTTCAAATGCCCGCAGCAGCTCTGCGGTCCTCCCGCCCGATCCGATCACGGGCTCGGCGGGGAGCTTGGATGCGAAGATCTCCGCGAGCGGCGGACATATATCGGCGGGAAACAGGAAGGTATAGCAGCACAGATCTCTTTCGTTCGAGTAAGAGTGTATTCTGTTCGGGAAAGCAACGAACACGTCCCCCTCTCGAAGCTCGTATTCTGAAAAATCCACCGAAGCGGTGCAGCTGCCGCGAAGAACGGCGACGAGCTCCACGGTCTCGTGATAATGAGGGGGAAAATCGATATACTCCCTCTTCCACGTCAAAACTCTTCCCGTCTTTTCACTCTCATAAGTTACCGACATTGTCTTATCCTCCGTTTGCATAAACGCAATAAATGGCCAAAACAATTTCACTATTTGTCTTGTATTATAGCACCAATCTGCTATAATGTAAATACAAAACTGTTTTTCGGCGCTGTTTCTTTGCAAAAAATGGCCATTGTGTTTTATCGATAACGATAAGGAGATTCTTATGACTAATGCTAAACATGCAAGGCTTGATCTTTTTACCCTCGACGCAACCAAAGCCTTAGAGCTGTGCGCACCCATTATAGAGGTGAACGGCAAGGAGCTGAGGATGTCTCCCGTATGCTCGGCAAAGCTCTCTGCCGAATACGAAGGACACGAGATGACAGCACGCGACGTTATCACTCCGATGGATGACGAGCTGTATCTTCTCGAGCGCACCGTCACTAACGTGAGCCGCAGCACGCGCACCTTCAAGCTGATAACCGAGCTTGAGACCGCATACGCTCCGACCAAGTATAATATTCCCTGCGTAAGTTACGGCGGAAACGCCCGCTCGGACGGTAAGGAATACAAAGGCACCGAGCTTGACGGCGAGACGTGGATATACGCGTACGACAGAACGGGAATACCCTCGTGCACGGAGGCTGAGTGCGACGGGATCGTTACGGCAGTCTTTGCCTCCGAGAAAAGCGAGGATTCGCTGAGATCCTCATGTGCGTTCGTGTCTCTTCCCGACGGAAGGATGGCACACCGCATCTACTACCCCGTGACGGAGGCTCCTTACACCTACTGCGACCACGATATCATGTCTCCGAGATACGACGAATATCTCACTCTCAAGCCCCGTGAAAGCTTTTCGGTCGTTTCCTATATCTATATAGGCAAGCCGAAATGGAAGAACTACGGCATGGCAAACGTGCTCGACGCGGCGCTCGGACTGTATAACAACCTACGCGCTCCGTCCCTTTCACCCGAGGAGGTATGGGATACCTCTATCGCGTGGTCCGACTTTCTTCTCTGTGATTATCACGGAGCGAAGATGTTCCGCAATATGTTCCGCCACGCAAAGGAGGGAGACGGTCTTTACGCTCCCTACGAGATCTTTGAGGCGGGATGGTCGGGACAGTGCATGCAGCAGGCGAGAACGTTCATTCTCGAATACAAGCGCTCGGGCATCAAGCGTTATCTTGACGATGCGCTGTCCTGCCTTGACGCGTGGGTAAAAACGCAAAAGGACTGCGGGCTCTTCCCTACGAATTACGCAAGGCATATAAACGGCAAATACCTGCCAAACGACGTCTGCAACTATTCCTGGGGAGCGATCGAGATGACCAGATCCTATTCTCTGTTGAAAGGTATCGGCATCGACCGTCCCGAATACGCTGACTTTGCCCGCAGGGTGCTTGATTTTCTCATTTCTCAGTACACAGACGAGGGAGGCTTCGGTCTTACATACACGGTGTTTGGAGAAAAGGTATCCGACGGCGGCTCGATCGGCGGCTTTACCTGCATGGCGCTCGTGGAATTCTACAAGCTCACGGGAGAGAGTCGTTACCTTGATATGGCAATACGCTCCTTTGATATGTACTTCAAGCGTGATCTTGACGATTTTATATGCACGGCGGGAGCTATCGACTGTGCCTGCATAGACAAGGAAACGGCATATCCCTTTATCTACACGGCGCTTGAGCTTTACGAGATAACGAAAGAGCCGATATATCTCGAGCGTGCCGAGAAGGCGGCGTACTACTTCTTCTCCTGGGCGTATCACTTCGACGCTCTGTACCCCGACGATTGTAACTTTAACGAATACGGCTACTACACCTCGGGCGGCACTGCCGTATCTACCCAGCATCCCGCTATCGACCCGTGGGGTGAGATCGCGGTACCCGATTTCGTTAAAATAGCAAGATACACGGGTGACGAGCGCTGGATAAAGCGTGCAAAGATGATGTGGAACAACGCGATCCTCTGTATCACCACGGACAAGGAGGGCGACGTCAAGCTTGGACACAAGCGCCCGTACGGTGCGCAAAGCGAGGCGTTCTTCCAGTGCAGATGGACAAGAAGCTACCGCCCCGACTGCGAGCAGCGCGGACACATAAACGACATGTTCGTGGGATGGGTAAGTGCATACCGGCTCTCGGCGCTTGAGAGGATCACAAGGGTATGCCCCGAGGGAGCGGATCTTCTCAGATAAGGATAAAAACACACAAAAGCAATGCATGGCAGCTGACCTGCAAAGCATTTATGCACATTTGTAAGCTTTTTCCATTTTGCCCGCACAAACATTATGCATATAAAAAACAACAAGTTGCACTTTTATTTTATCCCGTATGGTGATATTATTATATTGTAAAATTTTTATCGGCAGTGCAATTCTGCCGGCTATTCTCTAAAAGGAGGCTAATCAAATGAAAAGATTTGCAAAAACACTTTGCATCTGTCTTTGTCTCTGCATGCTCGTACCTATGATAGTTGCATGCGACGGAGATAAGGTCACAGACCCCGCAAACACAGTTGACCTCAGCGGCGGCGCATCCACGGGCGGTGTCAACATCGGAGGAGATGATAAAGATCCCTCCCAGGGCGGCACCAATACCGACAGCTACACCCCCTCGGGCAACAAGTATGACGGAACCGACTTTGTAGTTCTCGTATCCAACAAGGCTTCGAACTTTATCAACATGTTCGAGTTCAAGGAAGAGGATCCCTCCATCATCGACACCGCTATCAACAGAAAGAACGCTTATGTCGCAAACGACTACGGTGTAAGCTTCACTACGGTGCCCGATCTCGGCGGAAACAACACCGCAGGCCAGAAGATGATCCAGTCTCACGGCTCTAACTCGGTTGATTACCACCTCTCCTACATAGACTCCTACACCATCGTTTCTCTCGCTACCAGAGGCGTTCTCTATGATCTCGCAGAGCTCGAGGCGATCAACCTCAACAACAGCTGGTGGGACCAGAGAGCTAACACAGACCTCTCCATCAACGGTCAGATGTACTTCACCACAGGTGATATCGACATCTGGGACGATATGCAGCAGTTCATCATGATGTTCAACCGTACTCTGTTCGCAGAGAAGGTAGACAAGTACTCGGTAGACGAGTTCTACGCTCTCGCAGAGGAGGGTAAGTGGACCTACGACGAGTTCTATGAGCTCGCTAAGGGAATCACGGATGACATCAACGGTGACGACAAGCTCGATGATAACGATATCTGGGGAATGATCACCTGGGACGATACCATCTACTCGGTATTCTCCTCTACCGGTGCCAAGGTCGTAAACAATGACAACAACACCCTCACCCTCGGTATGATAGGCGACGAGCGCTCTATCAACTGCATGACCCAGTACACCGAGTGGACTCAGCAGAACGCATACAACTATTCAAGAGACGGCGGCGGATCCAAGGCTATCAAGATCTTCCAGGAAGACCGCGCACTCTTCTTCATGGGCAGACTTCAGTCCCTCGACCACTACAGAGACATGAAGAGCGACTTCGGTGTTGTACCCGTTCCCAAGTACACCACAGAAGATGACTACTACGTAACCGTATCTCCTTACCATATGTCCATGATATGCACTCTCGGTCTCGAGGATCAGAAGGACATGAGAGCAGAGGTCATCGAGTCCTGCGCTTACTACGGTGCACAGGAATGTACTCCCGCATACAGAGAGAAGACTCTCGAGGGTACCAACATCCGTGACGAGGGATCTCTTATGACCCTTAAGCTCTGCGCTACCAACCGTATCTATGATATCGGCTTCTACATCTCCCCCGGCGACATCCAGAAGCAGCTCATCACCCTCTACCGTGTATGGGGTACTCAGTACGCTTCCACCTACGAGCAGTACAAGAGTGCAGCTGAGCAGGCGATTGCCGATGTTGCAGGCGCTTACGCAAGTCTCGCTCAGTAATGAGACTTGATTTCCAATTCTGAACGAACGAGGAAAAAAATGAAAAAGAATAGGTTGATTGCGATAATAATTTCGCTCTTGACCGCATTGGTACTGTCCGCCGTAGCTATGAGTGCTGCTGCGGACAGTACTCAAAATGTGGTATTTTTGAGTGCGAAGGGTAAAAGTACAAATGACGGTCTGTCCGCTGACAAGCCCGTCAACACAATGGCTGCCGCTTACAAAAAGATAAACGGCAACGGCACGATAGTCCTCTGCGGCAAGTATTCTGTTTCCTTTGCCGCTGACGGAAAATTCCCGACCTCTGACGGCGCTGTTACCATAACAAGCGTATATGACGGCGTGGACTACCGTGAGAAGGGCGCTGTTTTCTGTATCGGCGCTAACATCAACATCGGCTCGGATATGACGATCGAAAACGTCAAGATCGAGCCATCCTCCAGCCCCAGGATCTTCTGTAACGGTCATAACGTCAAGTTCGGCGAGGGCATAGAGACAAGCGCAAACGGCAGAGCTCCTACGGTCTTCGGCGGTCGCGATCTTACCGAAGAGGGCGCAACGATCAAGAACTCTCAGTTCTTCGGCTTTACGCTCGAGGTATGCTCGGGAACCTGGCAGTACGTTACCTGCGGTAACTACCGCTCGGGCGAGAACTGCATCATAGGTGTAGTCGGAGACGTAAACCTTATAATCAACGGCGGTACCTTCAAGGCGACGGGTGCAGGAAACTCCGACCACGAGGTCGTATCCGGCGTTGCGGGCTCGGGACTCTTCGGAGATCTCAACATGACCATCAATGACGGTACGTTTGAGTGCTCCGTATTCGGCATGGCTACCTGCTCGATGAACGGCTCAAGACGTATTCCCGGTCATCAGGGCGACGTACGCATGACGATCAACGGCGGTAACTTCAAGGGTACTCAGATAGCGGCAGTTCAGGAAAGAACCAACTTCCTCGACGGCGATTTCTATCTCGATATCAAGGGCGGAAGCTTTACTTCCCTCTTCTCCACCATCAATGCGGACGGTGTTGACGGAACCGCTTACTACACCGTAGACCCTGCTCTCGAGCAGTTTGTCAGCGGCTTCGGCGCTAACGTTTACGTCAGCCCCTCCGGTAAGGATGATGCTGACGGAAGCGCATCTGCTCCCGTAAAGACGCTGAGCGCAGCGGCTAAGCTTCTGCCCAAGGGCGGACGCATTATCCTGCTCGGCAATATCAACTCCAAAAATGAAACTCTCGACGCATCCGAGGGCACTATCCTGATCACGGGCAAGACCTCGCTCGAGGACCGCAGCGCTAACGCTTCTCTTACCGTAAGCGGTGCTCTGACCTTCGGATCTGATGCAAGATTCGAATACCTCACAATAAAATGCGCAAGCAATGCCGAGATATGTGCAGGCGGACATGATCTCACGATCGGAGCTGAGGTAGAGACCTACAATTCCGAGACCGAGACCTCCGAGGGAGGAGATGTAAAGGTCGAGGGCGACCTTATCGTTTCGGGCGGAGACGGAGCCGAGGCGCACAAGATCGTGCTCAACTCGGGAACATACCTTACCGTTCGCGGCGGTATGTCCGAGGCAGGAACTGCCGTAGTTATCAACGGCGGTACCTACAACGGCTCGGTATACGGCGCAGGCCCTGTCAAGACCAAGGGAACCGCTTCCGTTCTTGTAAACGGCGGCGTGATCAAGGCTAACCTCTGGGGAAGCGAGAAGGGCTCGAGCGCAAGCACCGGTGTTTCGATCACGGGCGGTCATATCTACACAGCCCAGATCGGAGCTGCACGCAAGAATTCCGTAGGCGGTGAATTCTCGCTCGGAATGTGGGGCGGTACCTTCTATGCGGTTCCTTCGATCAGCACCGAGGGAGCACAGAAGGCAAGCGCAGCGGCTGATCCTTCTCTCGCAGGCGCGATCGCTTCTATAGAAAACAAGGTCCAGAACGTATTCGTTGCCGACGGCGGCACGGGCGACGGCTCGAGCCCCCTTAATCCTATCGGCAGCTTCAGCGAGGCAGCAAAGCTCATCGGCGAGGCAGGCGGTAACATCGTCATTATGGATGACGTCAGCATCAACAACCTCTCCACCGTTCTTGCAAAGGGACCTGTCACCATCACCTCCTTCGGAGGCGGCTGCGACTGGTCTATAGCTGATGATGCAAGGCTCGTAATGAGCGATTCGATCACTATTTCCAAGCAAACCCTGTTTGACTATATCACCATCTTTGCCGCCGAGAACAACACATATATTGCGGCAAACAGCAACAAGCTGGAGTTTGGCGAGCATGTAACGTGTCTTGTACACGAGGGCAGAGGCGTTGAATATCCCGTATCCGTATACGGCGGTGTTTACATAAGCGGCTCGAGCTACGGCGGCGTCAGAGCTACAGACGTTACCATCAGATCCGGCTGGTACTACAGAGTAGTCGGAGGTAACTGGAGAGCAAACGGCAAGAATGAGACGGCGCGTACCATTACCGGCGACATCAACCTCACTATCTACGGCGGTCTTTACACCAACATGGTAGCCGCAAACGGAAACAACGATCTCACAGGTAACGCAACTCTGAATATCTACGGCGGTACCTTCAAGTGCCCTGTATTCGGACTTGCAAACAATTCTCCCGACATTCATGCTGAGAACGGAACCGTAAAGGGTGACGTCACCATCAATATCTGGGGCGGAACGATCTGCGGTAACCTTGATGCTTCAAAGGACTACAAGTACAACTTCACAGGCAAATACACTCTCAACGTATATGACGGTAACCTCACACGTGTAACCACCATCAGAGGAACCGAAGGAATGGCGGCAGGTGCGTGCACCTCCACCATCAACTCGGATGCGGATCTCAAGTTCTCCGAGGCATGCTCGGGCGAGATAGAATTCACAAATCCTATCGCAGGCTACGCTGACCCCTCGGTCCAGTATGATGCGGACACAGGCTATTATTATTACACCTACTCGGGTCTTTACGGCGGTAAGCAGGCGATCTACCTTACCCGCGCCGCTAACCTCTGCGACGTAGGCTACTCGGATCCTATCCTCATCTGGACTGCTGCAATGCAGGCAGACGGCAGAGGCTCTGAGATGAACAGTATCTGGGCTCCCCAGATAAACAAGATCGACGGCAAGTGGTACATCTACGCTACCTGCGCTGACGAATCGGTAGATACGGCAACCAGACTTCCCTACGTATGGGTAGGCGGAGAGGATCCCACCGATTCTTACTTCTTCCACGGAACGATAGATAACTACGATACCAAGGTAGACACCTACCTCGCACCCAGATTTATTGAGTACGGTGATCAGAGATATATCGTAAACGGAGGCTTCTACCGTAAGGAGCACAGAAGCGGACATCAGCAGTCGCTCTTTATCACCAAGCTCAAGTCTCCCACGGCGTTTGACGGCAAGCCCGTAGTAATTGCGACACCTACCACCGACTACGAGGATCACAAGATACTCGAAGGACCGATAGGTCTCGAATCTCCCGGCGGTACGCTTTATCTCTGCTATGCGGCAGGACACACGAGAGGTCAGGAATACTGCACCGGTATCATGAAGTTCCTCGGAGGTAAGAATGACACTCTTGCCGATGCTTCACTCTGGCAGAAGTACGACGATCCTCTGCACTTTGTGGATTACTCCACAAGAGTATACTCTCCCGGAGCTATGATGTTCACGCATGCGCCTGACGATCCCACTCAGATATGGGCAGTCTATCATGCAAAGAAGTACACATACACGGCATACACGATGCGCCGTCTCTACACACAGCCCCTCACCTGGGAAAATGACTTCCCCGTAGTAGAGGACCCCAAGCCGGTGGATACCATCTTTACCTTCCCGCTGAACTCAAGATCGATAGAGTCCAGGATCTCGGGCTTCGGCTCGAACGGTGCGCTCGATTACACCGCACCCGATCCCGCACCTGCAGATCCCGAGTTTAACGATACCAAGCCCATAGAGGACAAGGCGGTTCAGGGAACAGAAGGAATCAGCGGTCTCACTCTCGGTCTTATCATCGGCGGTGCTGTAGCGGCAGTCGGCGCTGCTTGTGCAGGCGTGCTTGTTGTTGCAAAGAAGAAAAAGAAGGCAGACAAGGCACCCGAGGCAAAGGACAGCGAGATTAAAGAATAATCAACACAAGGGGACGGAAAGCGCTTTGGCTTTCCGTCCTTCTTGTTTTTAGAGATACATGCATTGTCATTTTTATTTGTTCGGCAGGATAGATCCGCTGTTGAATTATCCGCCAAGGCGTGCTATAATTGATCAAAAGACAATGTGGAGGTTCAGAGCATGAAAAAGCATCTATACACGAGGCTGTTGTCCTGTCTGTTGGCTATCGGCATGACGATTCCATCGTTGTGCTTTACGGCACTCGGTTATACAGTGAGCGACGGAGCTTCCGCCTCGTATGCGGCAGCAACCGAGGGCATGGTGCTTCTCAAAAACGACAGGAAGGCTCTGCCTCTGAAAAGCACCGATAAGATCGCTGTATTCGGCGAAGGTCAGGTATATACCGACGGAAGGACGGGCGGATACTTTCTCATGGGCAGAGGAAGCGGAAAGTTTGTTCCTCACAAGACACCGTCATCCCCCTATGACCTACTCACGAGCTACGCCTCCAAGGGCAAGCTCGGCGGTGTTTATGACGGACTTGCATCCTCATACAAAAAGGCTGCCGCATCGGCGCCCGAGACTGACTTTTCATATTCTCCTGCCGCTGACGAGGTAAACGCCGCCGCGCGGTACGCGGACAAGGCAATATATATTCTCAACCGCACCTCAGCCGAGGGAGCGGACAACTCGGCCGAGCTCTTCGGTCTTACGGCACACGAAAAGGAGGATCTCGAGCGGATCTGCGCCGCATTCTCGCCAAAGCCCGTCATCGTGGTATTAAACACGGGCTACGCCATGAGCTGCGGCTTTGCTCTCGGAGATGTAAAGGGAATATACGCCGATGCCCTGCTGACCGCTCCCTACCTCGGTATTTGCGGTGTTGAAGCGCTCTGCGACGTTCTCGTAGGCGACGTCAATCCCTCGGGAAAGACGGCTGACACCTACGCACGAAGGATCAGCGACTATCCGAGCTACGCAAGCTTCTCGCAAAACCGGCAGTACGCAAATTACGAGGAGGACATATTCGTCGGCTACAGATACTTTGAGACCTTCAAGCAGGACGCGGTGGACTTCCCATTCGGCTTCGGTCTTTCATACACTACCTTTTTCATCACGGACGTTGAATACTCAGAGTCTGACGGCAAGATCACCGTCAGCACCAAGGTCACAAACACAGGAGAGCGCGCAGGCAAGGAGGTAGTACAGCTGTACTTCTCCGCTCCGCAGAAGGGCACGGGAGGCGCGAAGCTGTCAAAGGCATCGCGGGAGCTTTGCGGATTTGCAAAAACGAAGCTTCTCTCCCCCGGGCAGAGCGAGACCGTCAGCGTCAGCTTTGATATCGACAGCATGGCATCCTATGACGATATCGGTGTTACCTCTCACAGATCGGCGTACGTGCTTGAGGCGGGAGATTATACGGTATACGTCGGTAATTCTGTAAGAAATACGGTCGAGGCGGGCGTTCACAAGGAAGAGGCTCTCCGCGTAGCCGAGCAGCTGAGCGAGCTGTGCGAGCCGACGGTTCCCTTTTACAGAATGACCTATGACGGCAAGGAGCAGATAGGTGCTTCTTCAAGCTCCCGCACGGACATTCTGCACAAGCCCTCAGATGTAAAGACCTCAGCGCCCGATTCTCCCATTCAATTCTCCGAGGTAGCAACCGGCAAGGTAAGCATTGACGAATTTCTCTCCCAGATGACAGCCGAGGAGCTGTGCAGCTTTTCGGTAATGCAGCTCTCCTCCTCGGGCAACACCAAGGGCTGGGGCGCTTCCGAGCAGATCTCGGAAAAATACGGCATCCCCGTTGCAGACACCTATGACGGACCTGCGGGGGTGCGTACCTCGACCAAGGCAACAGGACTTCCCTGCGCTACGGCTCTCGCCTGCTCGTGGAATAAAGAAGCCGTCGCGGCACTCGGTGACGTAGTAGGCAGAGAGGCGCTTCTGTCCGAGGCTGACGTATGGCTCGCTCCTGCCGTGAACATACACAGGATTCCCTTGTGCGGACGTAACTTCGAGTATTATTCGGAGGATCCGTATCTTTCGGGCTTGCTTGCAGGCAAGCTGATAGAAAACGTAGAAGCGCACGGCGTTGCCTGCTCGGTCAAGCACTTTGTCGGTAATGAGCGTGAGTATTACCGCTCCACGATGTCCTCGAACATGTCAGAGCGTGCTCTGCGCGAGATATACCTCGAGCCGTTCAGGATGGCTGTAGAGGCAGGTGTCAGCACGCTTATGACCTCCTACAACAAGCTCAACGGCACAGAAACTGCCGAGAACGCCGAGCTGTTGCGCGGTATCCTGCGCGGCGAGTGGGGCTTTGACGGTCTTATTACGACAGACTGGTCAAACGCAGGCACTACACTTGCAGGTGAGCTTATAGGAGGAAACAACGTACACTCCTCCACCGATGCCGCAAAGCTCTCTACACAGTCCCTCATATCAGCGTTCCAATCGGGCAAGGTACCGCGCTCGCTTCTGTGTGAAAACGCAGCTTACGTGCTCAGGCTGATACTGAGCACTTCCGACGGAAAGAGGCTTGCCGATCCCGACGTTATCAGGATAAAGGCAAGCGGAAAAACAAAATTCGAGGCGGAGGATTACACACTCAAGCACGCCTACGTCAGACCCGAGATATCGGGGAGCAGGACGGTGCTTGCTTACACTAAATCAAACGGAACCGATTGGACCCCCTACGTATGCTACACTCTTGAAGCTGAGCGCGAGGGCTGGTACTTTCTTGAGGTGGATCTCGCAAACAACGCATCCGTCATGCAATCGGATGCTCTCGAGATATATGTAAACGGAGAGGAGCGGCTATGCTCTTTCAACGCGCTCAACACGGGCGGATGGGCAAGCGTAAAGACGCTTCCCGTTACCAAGCTCTACCTCAAGGAGGGCATAAACACGCTCAAGGTAAAATGCGCAAAGGACCGCTCCTGCGGTAACTATGATGCATTCTCCCTCACTCCGCATGAAGAGGTATATACCGACATCAGCACCGCGGAGGAGCTGACAGCGCTCATGGCGGATAAGTCAAAATGGAGCGGAAAGTACCGTCTGAGTGCTGATATCGACCTTTCGGGAATGGAGGGGCAGGCTCCGATCGGAACGTACGACAAGAACTTCACGGGGCATTTTGACGGAATGGGACACAGCATCACGGGACTTGATATCACCTCCTCGACCGAGCGTGATCTTGGACTGTTCGGAAAGGTCAAAAACGCGTATATTGCAGATCTCAAGATATACGGAAGTGTCCGCTCGGAATATCCGGGAGCAGTAGTCGGAGGGATCGTCGGCACGCTTGATCCCCGTTCGGTCATACTCGGATGCGAAAATCACGCCGAGGTCACCTATTCGGACACTACCGCCGATGCAAAGGGGGTCGGAGGCGTTGCGGGCTACATATACTCGGGCTCGGAGAAATCGGGCAGCGTGATAAAAGGCTGCACCAACTACGGCAGGATAAATTCAAACAGCGGCGAAAAGGCATCGAGAGCAGGTGGTATCGTCGGTGTTCTCCACAACGGAGGTGCAGGCATGAGCGAAGTCGTTGATTCGCTCAATCTCGGAGAGGTGCGCGCTGACGGAAGCCGCGCGGGGGGCATTGCAGGATACGCCTACCAGAGTGCAAACGGCGGCGGATGCTTTATTTCGGGATGCGAGAACAGAGCAAACGTGACATCGGCGGGAAGCGAGGTCGGCGGTATAGTAGGATACATGACCACTCAGGCAAGCTCGGGAGAGCTTATGCTCGCAATATCCGATTGTATAAACAGAGGAGAGGTAAGCGGTTCCTCGGACGTCGGAATCATTTCGGGAAGAAGTGCCGGCGGAAAAATTACGGGATGCGTGGATCTTCCCCCCCTTCCCGTTCCCGAAGAAACCACACCTCCCGAAACCGAAGCTGTACCCGAGACCGAAACGCAGGCGGCAGAGGAGAAGAAACCCTCCGCGACCGTAGGCACAGGGGCTGCTGCCGCGATCATAGCCGCAGTTGCGATCGCAACAGGAGGAGCGGTATTCGCCGCGCTGAAATTCGACGGGGCAAGTAAAAAAGACAAGAAAGACAGCCGTGACGGCAGGTGATAGAGGTGAATATAGAAGCTGTTGCAACGATTCACAACGCGCATTGCGATAAATTCGGCATTCCGAGGCAGAGCGGACTTGCGGAGAGTGACGTTTCTTATATAGTATTCAAGGACA
>JAZMZS010000136.1:0-4308 GCA_045586105.1 Eubacteriales bacterium
CATTCCCCCGTCTATTCCTTGAAAGGAGCAATTCTTACCATGAAAAATCTGAAATGCGGACTGCTCGGGCGTAAGCTTGGGCACAGCTATTCACCGCAGATACACGCCCTGCTCGGCGATTACGAATACACCCTCATCGAGCGTGAGCCCGAGCAGGTAGAGGAATTTATCCGTTCGGGAGATTTCGACGCGGTAAACGTGACCATCCCCTACAAGACGGCAGTCATGCCGTACCTTGACGAGATCGACGAGTCGGCGCGCGGCATCGGCTCGGTCAACACGGTCGTCCGCACCTCGGACGGAAGGCTTTGCGGCTACAACACCGACGCGTACGGAATGGAGTATATGCTCCGACGTGCGGGCATTGACGTCAAGGGCAGAAAGGTGCTCGTGCTCGGATCGGGCGGCTCCTCGCTTACCGCAAGATACGTGCTCGGACGGCTCGGCGCGGCGGAGGTGGTAGTAATCTCCCGCTCGGGCGAGGACAATTACGCAAATATCCACCGTCATTTTGATGCTCATGTGATACTGAACACAACGCCCGTCGGAATGTACCCGAACGTGGCTTGCTCTCCGATCTCACTCGAGGGCTTTCGTGATCTCAAGGGCGTGGCTGATATCATATACAACCCCCGCAGAACGGATCTTCTTGCCGATGCGGAGGATCGATGCATCCCCGCGGCAGGGGGGCTCAGTATGCTTTGTGCACAAGCGAAGGCGGCAAGCGAGCTGTTCACGGGCAGGGTGCTTGACGACGCTCTGACCGAAAAATGCATCGAGGCTGTCGGGCGCGAGTGCGAGAATATTATTCTCATAGGAATGCCCGGCTGCGGGAAAAGCAGGGTCAGCGCGGCGCTCGGGGAGCTTCTCGGGCGCAGGGTCATCGACACGGACGCCCTCGTAGAGCAGAGCAGAGGCACGTCGATCCCCGAGATATTCGCACTTGAGGGCGAGGAAGCCTTCCGCCGCTACGAGCACGAGGCGGTAGAGCTTGCCTGCGCGCAAAGCGGAGCGGTGATCGCCACGGGAGGCGGAGCGCCGACAAGGCAAAACAACCACCGACCGATGCGCCGAAACGGAAGGATAGTTTATCTGCGCCGTCCTACCGCAGAGCTTTCAAGAAACGGCAGACCTCTCTCGGAGGGCGCGGATATGGACGCGATGTTCTGTGCCCGCCGTCCCTTCTACGAGGGATGCGCGGACTATACGGTAGACGTAAGAGAAGCACCCGAGATCACCGCGCGTGCGGTCATCGAAGCAGTTTACGGAGGAAAAAGATAATGAAGATACTCGTTATAAACGGACCGAATCTTAATATGCTCGGCATACGCGAGCCTGCCGTTTACGGAAGCGGCACCTACGCGCAGTTATGCGAAATGATAGAAAAAAAGGCGGAGGAGCTCGGCGTGCAGACCGAGATCTTCCAGTCGAACCACGAGGGAGATATCGTCGATAAGATACAGCAGGCGTACGGAAACGCCGACGCTATCGTAATAAACCCCGCCGCCTACACGCACACGAGCGTTGCGATCCTCGACGCGCTCAAGGCGGTCGGCATTCCCGCCGCCGAGGTGCATATCTCGGACGTGACCAGGCGCGAGGACTTCAGACAGATCTCCTATGCGGGCATGTACTGTAAGTACCACGTCATCGGCCGCGGCTTTGAGGGTTATCTCGAGGCTATGGAGATGCTGGTGAAGTAGTTTTTATAGGGATAGGCGTTATGCGGGGAAACCCCTTTTGCAAAAGGGTTTTCCCCGTACCCCTTCCCAAAAAATCTTTATGCACTTTACGACTTAGCGGGGTGTTTTTTTCTTTGCCCCTCGCTCGCTCTCGCTTGCATAAATTGCGCAATACATCGGACAACTGCGCGGCTCGGGCTCGGTCATTTATGTAAATAAACTCCCGTCGCCCTCTCGCTTGTTTCCTCGTCTTACATCAATTTCTGCGTTGCGAGCAAGCACCGCGCTCGATGCGTTAACCGTAAGAGCTCCACCCCCGCTGTCATCCTCGAGGGAGTGCAACGCACGACCGAAGGATCTGAGCGGGAGATGAAAGTAACGTTGATAGCAAGCGAGGCTTGCCTCGCTGAGCCTTCCCAGCCGGGGAAGGCTCACTGTGATACAAAAATGCCATCCCTTCCATGCGGGGAGGGGATGGCATTCTTTATTCAATTTAAGATATCAAAGCGCCGTTATCAGTCCTTCTTAGCGGGCTTTTTTCTTGTAACGAGCACTACAACGGCACCGACAACAGCCGCAGCCGCAACACCGATCACGATACCGATGATCATCGAGCCGCTTCCGCCGTTATCCGAGGAAGGAGCATCAGTCCCGGGGGCCGCTTCGGTCTCGGGAGCCTCGGTCTTAGGCTTTCTGATAGTGATCGAGGGCTTTCTTGTGACGACCTCCGAATCACTCGGCTGAGCCTTGGTATCTGCGGGTGCCGAGCTGTCAGCGGGAGTTGCTGCCGAGGTGTCTGCTCCTGCGTTGGGGTTAGGAACAAATCCCTCGACCTTCGAGCCGTCAGCATAGATCAGCTCACCGCCGAAATCCGCGAAAGCCTCTGCCGTGATCTTATCCTTTATCTCGTCACCGATAACGATAGTTCCCTTGCCCGTATACTTTATAAATCCGAGCGCATGAAGGAACGCAGCACCGCCCTCTGCAACGTCGAGAGTGTAGCCCTGTCCCGCAGTCTTCTCTGCGAACTGTACGTTGTCCTTGATAACGATCTTGCCCTGTGCCTTGAGGTGAGCGGGCTTGTTGTCGCGGTTGAAGATAACGACGTTGTCGAATATTACATCACCGCCGAAGGTCAGCGTAACGCCGCCCTTGAGCATGAGCGAGCCGTACTGACCGCCGCCTGCATTACCCTTGCCGTCTACGGTGTTGTAGGTTCCGTCCTCGTTGAAGGAAGCGTAGTTTGTCGTTCCGTCCTTGCCGATAGCAGTGAAAACAACGGGAGAGGCAGTCTTTGCAAGAACAGCATCCTCGGCGAGATGTCCCTTACCTGCGATGATGAACTTACCGCCGTTCTTGAGGCTTCCCGCAAAGAAATCCTGCCAGAACTTTGCCTTCGTGCCGTACTTGTCGGGGACAAGATCGGGGAAATTGGGGTTTGCGTTAGTGCTTGCCGCAGCAACGGTGAATGCCTTGTCGCTCGAAAGCACGGGCTCCACGGGAGCGGCGGCGCTTGCCATTATGCCGAAGGGAACTGCCATAAGAGCTACAAGAATGAATGCGAGAATCTTCTTCATTTCGGTGTCTCCTTATAAGTAATTAAAAATATAGTGCAATACACTTTTACAACATAAGACTACCATATTTGCGCCGAGAAGTAAATAGCATGTACATAATTATCACTTCAATATAAATATATATTCCGCCATGCAAAAAATTACCCCCGCCGTTATGAGAACGGCAGGGGATCTGTTTTTATCAGAGCTTTGAATAGCCGTGGGCGTTGACGAGTGCGTCGATCTTCTTTCCCGCACGGCACATCGGGCAGTCATGCGAGGGATAAGAGCCGAAGCCCTCGAGGTCCTTGGGGTTGAAGCAGGAGTAAACGGGATACTCGCCCACCTTGTCGGTCGTGGAGAATATCGAGCAAACACCCGAGATGTTACCGCCGTAGTACTTGATGGCGTTGATGGCGCTTTCGACCGTCTTTCCCGAAGCGACCGAAACAGCAAGGATGAGCACGTGCTTTCCCTCGATCATAGGCACGATGTTGTCGCGGAACAAGATCTGCGTGCCGTTAGGCGACTCGGGCGTAACGACGTAGATCGACTTGTGGGCGTTCATGTTCATAAAATCGTTGCGCTCGAGCTGATCGGCAAGGCATGCACCGATGACCTCTGTTCCGTCAAGGCAGAGGATCGTGTCGACGATCGTGGTGTGGTAGAAATAGGAACGAAGCTCCTCGGCAACCGCCTTCGCCTCGGAAATTCTCGACTTCTGTGCGACAACGTCTATATAGTAGTTCGAGTGACAGCTCGCAGAAGCAAAGTGCCCGCGGGCTACACGAAGGAAAAGGTTGCTTCTTTTGGTCTCGTATTTGGTCATAACGCTGGTTGGCATGCTTGTGTCTCCTTTGCAAAATGGGATTTTTTCTATTTTACTACACATTCGGCGCAATTACAAGAGAAATGTGCATTTGCAGAATAATTTTGTGCAAGTTGCACAAGGAGCGGACCTTAGCAGGCGGTGCGCAGAGATGCACCGTAGATGGGTGATATGCTCCCTTCGGGAGCGCGAAGGTAAAGTAAGAAGTAATAGGGAAGAGGTAAGAAGTAAGAAGTAAGGA
>JAZMZS010000137.1:0-4141 GCA_045586105.1 Eubacteriales bacterium
TCCCTTATCGCTTGAAGGAACAGTTCCTATAACGGTATGAGTTCCTATAAGCTCTGTAGAGCCCCATATACTCGTCTTTACGTCAGGTCCGAAGGATTCCATTCTCTTATCATTCAAAAACTCGGTAGCACTGTTATTGCCCATGAGCATATACCAATCTGTGGCCCAATGATATGTAAGGAGAGTTTCACCCGACTTGAACTGACGGATGTAAGGTCCTGCAGCCTTGAGTATAGGGTTCTTCTTGAGATTAGAAGGACCTTCCTCGTCAAGCCCAAGTGAATCAGGCCAGGAATTCTCACCCTTGGAATATGCAAAGGACATGTGATAAGTCCTCTCTTTTTTACTGTCAAGCGTACGCAGCTCCATCGCAAGGACGATATCACCGCTGTTAAGCTGCCAAGCTACAGGCATCTGACCGCTGTAGTAGTTACCGTCGCTTCCCTTCTTCGTCAACTGCTGTGCGACTATCTGTGCATCGTAGAGTTTATTGGGATCGCTATTCCATGTGACACCGTTATCAAAGGAACGGATCATCGCGGTACCTGTAGAGTTATCATCCGCTCTGCCGAGCTGATCGACGGGGGCACCCTTGATATGGGTGTTCGTCCAATACATCTGAACCTCGCCCGACTCAAGCTGAAGCAGGGAGGGCTCCCATACACCGCCCCTGTAGACGGTCTGGAGAGCAGACCAGGTTACACCGTTATCGGTCGACCTTCGGATCTGTATACCGTCAGTTGTAACATCCTTTGAATAAGTACTGAATCCTCTGTATCCTGCAGCGGCGATAATATCACCGTTTTTCAATACTATCGCATCGGCGGATGCATATATAGGAGAGTTGGCAGGACTTGCCTTACCCTCGAACAGTCTCTTGGTTCCGTACCAACTTTTCAGATCCTTCGAATAAGAAATGTAAATATGATTTCCCGTCTGTCCGTTCATGAAGAGCATTATATACTCTCCGTTTGCGCATAGCTTGATCCTTGGATACCATACCTCTTTTGTTGTCGTAGTAGCGCTGTCAACAATTATTCTGTCTCTGTAGTTCAACTCTAAGTGGCTGCGCTTCCAATCGTCTTTATGCGAGTCTGTCTCACTTTCAATATTATAATCATAAATAGAATTGATAGTGAACTCCTTGGGCACAGGATCTGCCGTCTGATCTTTCTCCGTATCAAGCGGAGTATCCTGCTGTGTTTGAGTGTCTTCCTGGGATATTGTCGGCTGATTTTCGCATGCGCACAAAAGTACACACAGACAAAGTATGCCAGCCAAAATAATAAGAAACTTTTTCACGATTTCCTCCGGCAATGTTTTTTTAAATTATATCATAAGAAACCTGAACTATCAAGTATTATAACACATTTAATGCAATAAATCTATGCAAATTCTTGCAAATATATTGCAATAATCACGAAAAAGGGTCAAGCAGCCTTCAACAGCTGACTGACCCTTTAAGTTTTAGATAAGTGTTGAATTACGAAGCGGCTTCAAGAAATTTATTATTGATCTGCTCAATAATAGACTGTGCCATTTGTCCGCTTTCATTATGTATCTGCTGGAAGGAAAGGCTCGTATCCTTATAAAGAGTGCCGAGTCTGGTAGAAATATTTCCCACCTTATAATAGGTTCCTACATCGAATACACGGCTGGAGAAAATAATATCGAGCATCGCAGCAGACTCGTCATCACGGATCTGCTTACCGATAAGGGTATCATCATAGTAACCCTTTCTGGTGGTTTCCTGTCCTTTGGCGGCCATAAACTCGGAAACAGAGCCTGTAAGCTCCTCGTCATAGTGGAAATAAGGCACACAGAAGAACTCAGTATGATAAGAAGAAACGAGATGTCCGTAATTTTCCTGAGCCTCTTCAAGCTTCGGATAAGGAAGAATACCGTAGTCGATCTCACTGTCTCTGTGGTGAGTGGTGGTTGAAAGAAGATTCAAATAGAACAGAGCTCTGTTTCCATCAAAAATACCTTTTCTGAGTTCATCCCATCCGGTAGAAGAAAGAACCTGATAATTAACAGAGAAAGCGGTGTTCATAGCAATATCACTGAACTTGTTATAAAGCGTCTGCGTTCTATCATTATACATAGTATAAGTAAGATTGCCGTTTTCATCTACAGAGGCGATACGCTCATCGGCAGCTGCCATGATCTGAAGCATGGAATCGTTCCATGTAAGAAGTCCATATACCTTCTGATCCTCAGCAATACCCTCGCCCGAAGTATCAGCGCCTGCCTTGATCAGCTCGGTCATGGTGTCAAGTGTCCACTTGTTGTTCTCAACGAGCTCATAGGGATTAGTAAGGTTCTTTGCCTTGATCATGTCCTTATTGAAGAACACACAGTGAGTGAAGACATTGTCAACTACACTTATATCACCGGTCGTGTAATACATCTTGTTCTGAATATTGAGGTCTTTATTTGCAACCTGATCCCACCAGGAATTCTCAAGATTGATGTAATCTATGGTCTTAAGATCGGCAAGAAGTCCGTTACGTGCAGCGTTACAAACGTCATAAGCACCGATCATAGCGGAATCATAGATCGCATCATTGGACGAATAAGACTTATTAAGCTCAGTATAGCCGTTACCGTTTCCGTTACAGTTTGACCACTTTAGCATATCGACAGGTTCAATGGTAATGTCAAATTTATCCTCTGTAGTCTTGATCCACTGATATCTTGCATTGCTGAGTGACTCATTGGTGTCTTCATTGTAAACAAAATCGTTTCCGAAGTGCTGAGTTCCATGCTTGTAGTCGATATTACCCGTTACAAGAATTGTGTAGGTGTAACCGTCAAATTTCTTGTCGGTAACTACGAGCGTGTCTTTCTTTTCCTCATCACCGGAATTAGTGTCTGCTGTCTCGCCACCGTTGCCTGCGCTGTCCGAGGTAGTAACAGCCGTATTCTCACATGACGCGAGGACACTGATGCACATTACCGCGAACAAAAGAAGTGCGATAAACTTTTTCATGTTTTCCTCCATAATTTAAGATTTATATAGAATGCCAAAACTGATCTGTTCCGGATTTTTTCACGGTCTTCCTAAGATGTAAATATTCCACCTTAGGAAGATCGATCAAAAAACATAAGTCATAAATTTTTTCTTAACCTGTCTATCAGATGTTAAGAAATTCGCTCATACCGTCTTTTGCAGAGTATGCGAATGCAAGGAGTTTTGAATAGAATGCATCACGTTCGGTCTTTGCATCGTCAAGGTAGGAAATGAAGAAGGGCTGCTGAGCAAAGTAGCCGCTATCAACTCTCTTCATCTCATTCTGCCATGTATCGATGTACTTAGAAAGGAGAGCATCGCCTTCCTCCTCGCGTCCAAGCTTCTTAAGCGACATAGCCTCGTAGATAGGAAGCTCGGGAAGATACATATCGGAGAAGAAGTCGAGATATATACCGGAAATGTATTCATAGATCTTTGCAGCCTCGTCAGCATGACCGAGCTTCTCAAGGGTGAGAGCCTCGTAGTACTGAGAAGGAACAAGCGGGTCTACGTGCCAGAGACCTGCACCAAGGTTGTCGGGAATTACCTGAGCAGTTCTGAACGCTTCAAGCGCCTTTTCATATTCACCCGCTGCATAGAGATCCTTGCCCTTGCCGTACCAGGAATTCATGTGCTGCTTAGCAACTATAGTCTCACCGCCCTCGCAGGGAGTGAATATGTGATTGTTGATAAGGTAGAGTGCATCATCGTACTTACCTGCACGAATGTGTGCCGCAGCCCACTCGGTGACGATATCGTCACGTGCGCTATCAAGAGAAGGAACAAGTGCCTCGATCTCAGACGCGGTCTTTACTGCATCATAACCGATCTTGTTAAGCAGATAAGCCTTCTCGTAAACAAGCTCTTCCTCAGCGGGGTTAAGGGCGATCGCTTCGTCAAGTGCAACGAGCGCCTTCTTGTGCTGACCCTTCTTCCAGAAGTATGCGGCTACGTTTCTCTTAGCCTCGTATCTGTTGATGTTTTTCCAGAGATCATATGCAGCATCGTAGCGCTTACGTGCAAAGTGCAAGCATCCGAGAAGGTACTTTGCGTACTCGGAATCAGAAGCCTCAAGAACTGCGATCTCCTGAGGACGTGACGGGAACGCTTTATGCTTCTCGTTCGCAA
>JAZMZS010000138.1:0-5252 GCA_045586105.1 Eubacteriales bacterium
ATTCTCCGGATGTAGCAAGCTTGCTTATAATACATACGATGGCGGCAAATACCTCGGCAACACATCCAATCCGTATGTAGTATTGATGGATACGACATCAAACAGCATGACGTCTTTTATCATACATCCCGATACAAAGATAATCTACGATTATGCATTCCGTGACTGCACAAGCCTCACGAGCGTCAGCATCCCCGACAGTGTGACAAGCATTGGCGATTATGCATTCGAAGACTGCACAAGCCTCACGAGAGTAGATATAACCGATATAGCTGCATGGTGCAATATAGAGTTTTCCAACGATTATTCCAATCCGTTGTATTATGCAAAGAATCTGTATTTAAACGGAACTCTCGTTACAGATTTGACTATACCCGCAGGTGTGACAAGCATCGGCTATTCTGCATTCTTTAACTGCTCAAGCCTCACGAGCATCGATATCCCCGACAGTGTGACAAGCATCGGCAGTTATGCATTCTTTAGCTGCACAAGCCTCACGAGCATCAGCATCCCCGACAGTGTGACAAGCATCGGTATTTTTGTATTCTATAACTGCAGGAGCCTCACGAGCATAACGATCCCCGACAGCGTGACGAGCATCGACAATTATGCATTCTCCTGTTGCACACGCCTTACGAGCATTGTTATCCCCGGCAGTGTAACGAGCATCGGCGATAATGCATTCTCCGGTTGTACAAGCCTCACGAGCGCTTGCTACTGCGGCACGTCAAAGCAGTGGAATATTGGTTCCGGTAACGGTCTTCTTACAAATATTCTTACGTACCACAAATTCACCGAAACCTTAGTGATCACTCCTCCCGCGTGTACGGAAGACGGCTTGAGCAATTTTGAATGTGTGTTCTGCGGTGAGCTGAGCACACAGAATGTTGCGGCGCTTGGCCACGATTACATCGATCATGAATACAAGGCTCCGACCGCAACCGAGATCGGCTGGGACAACTATACCACCTGCTCGAGATGCGATTATTCTACGTATGAGGAGATCGCACCTTCGACCGTTGCGGATCTTACGTATTCGATCACCGACGGTGAGGTCACAATAACAGGCTGCAACACATCTGCAGTATCTATTGTAATTCCCGCAGATATCGAAGGATACCCCGTAACAAAGATCAACGAGGGGGCATTCTCCGGGTGCTCGTCTCTCAAATTCATAACAGTTCCATTTGTCGGAGATCGCACCGATTCCGCTAACACCTTCGGTTATATTTTCGGTTCTGCGGCATATGATGGAGGCATCGAAACGAAGCAGTACTATGCTTCCGGCGTATACAATACGTACTACGTTCCCGAAAGCCTGAAGTGCATATACGTGACTGCGGGATCGGTCATACCCTACGGCGCATTCGACGGAATGAAAAAGATTGAGCAGATAAGTATACCTTCCGGTATTACCGCTATCGGCGACTGCGCATTCCGTAACTGTATCGGGATAGCTACAGTAATTATTCCCGAGGGCGTGGTAAGCATCGGAGCAAAGGCATTCTACGGCTGTACCGGCATGACGGAGATCACTCTTCCCGAGGGTGTTGTGAGCATCGGTAATGAATTGTTCTACAATTGCAGCGAGCTCAAGAGTGTTTCTCTTCCTGCTACTCTTACGGCGGTCAGCACAAAAGCGTTCCAGAATTGCACAAAGCTCGAAGCGGTAAACATCCCCGCGGCAATTACATCTATAGGAGACTATGCTTTTTATAACTGTACCGCAATAAAGAGCATCAGCATTCCCTCGACCGTGACAAGCATCGGCAAGGGTGCATTCAGAGACTGTAAGGGGCTTGAGAGTGTATACTTCAATGCGGCAAACATGGCTGATCCGACCTCGACTGACAACCAGATATTCCAGAATGCGGGAACGTCGGGCAGCGGTATGACCGTTACAATAGGAAAAGACGTTGTCCGCATGCCTGCATATCTGTTCTATTCGAATGACGATACCTCTCTCGTTCCGAACGTGACCGAGGTCATCCTCGAGGCGGGAAGCAAATGCAGGAGCACAGGCTCGGGCACCTTCTATAAGTGCACCAATATTAAAAAGGTAACCATTTATAACGTGGCGGAGTGGTGTAACATCAACTTTGCTACGGCAATTGCAAATCCCCTGTATTACGCAAATAATCTTTATCTTGGCGATACTCTTGTCACAAAGCTCGTTGTTCCCGAGGGAACCGAGAATATTCGCAGATATACCTTCTATAACTGCACGTATATCAGCTCGGTTGTGATTCCTTCAAGCATAAAGAGCATCGGAAACGAGGCATTTCTCGGCGCGGGTCTTACGTCGGTCTGCTTCTGCGGAACAGAGGCGGAATGGAATGCGATCTCGTTCGGCTCTAACACCAAGATCGCCAATTATACACCCGCTTATCATGCTTTCGGGGACTGGAGCACGGTGCTTGAGCCTACAGTCACGACCGTAGGTAAAAACGAGAGAACATGCGTCTATTGCGGCTTTGCCGATTATGAGGATATACCGACGCTTTCCTTTGACAGCGGCAGTCTTGTCTGTCAGATAGTGGATGGGGAGATCGTCGTTCTGGGCATTTCCGAGGCATCCGCTGTTCTCGAGATCCCCTCTTCTATTGACGGATACCCTGTAACAGAGATCGGCGAGTCTGCTTTCACAGACCTTACCGCTATCGAAAGCGTGATCATTCCCGGAAGCATAAAGCGCATCGGAAAGGCTGCGTTTGCGGGCTGCACAGGGATCACAAAGGTATATATCACCGATATCGCTGCATGGTGCGGTATCGAGTTTGTAAACTATCAGTCCAACCCTGCAAATATCGCAAAGAATCTGTACGTCAATAACGTGCTTGTGACAGAGCTCGTTATCCCGGACGGAGTGGCATCTATCGGTAATTATGCATTTGACGGAATGAATACGTTTACCGGTGTGAGCATTCCGGCAGGTGTTGTGAGCATCGGCGACTGTGCTTTCCGTAACTGCACGGGGCTCAAGACAGTCACGCTTCCCGAGGGTGTCAGCGCTATCGGAGCAAAGGCGTTCTACGGCTGCACGGGGCTTACGGGGAGCACTCTTCCCGAGGGCGTGGAGAGCATCGGTAACGAGATCTTCTACGGCTGCAGCGCTCTTGAGAGCGTTTCGCTTCCGTCTTCTCTCGGCAGTATAAGCTCCAAGGCATTCTATAACTGTACAGCACTCAAAAACGTTACCATCGCCAATGGCGTTGGCTCGATCGCGGATTATGCATTCTATAATTGCAAGGCGATCGTAAGCGTTACTCTTCCCTCGAGCGTGACGAGCATCGGAGCGGGAGCAATGCGCGGATGCAGCGCGCTTGTGAGCATCGGCATTCCCTCGGGTGTTACGAGCATCGGTGATTACGCATTCCGCGACTGCACCAAGCTTGCTGAAATTATGATCTCCCCGAGCGTGACGAGCATCGGAGCGGGTGCTTTCCAGGGATGCAGTGCTATCTCCGAGGTCTGCTTCTGCGGCACCTCTACGCAGTGGACGGGTATCAGCATCGGCTCGAACAATACTACTCTTACCTCCGCGGCACGCTCTTACCATAAGAACGTGCAGTACGAGGCAAAAGCCCCCACATGCACCGAGATCGGCTGGAAGGAATATACGGTATGCTCGGTATGCGGATATTCCACCTACGAGCAGATCCCGCAGTCAAGCCACAGAGTTGCATATTCCGAGGAGGGCTTGGTCGATCCTGTCAGCCTGACCAATGATACCGTATATCCGTTTGCATATTCAAGCGGAACGTATTCCTCGACCAATAAGAGCAACAGCACAAGCTCGGTGTTTACCATAAATGCCTTGTATGATTGTTCCTTGGAGCTCAGCTATTACGTTTCCAGCGAGAAAAACTATGATAAAATGATCATTTCTCAAAACGGTACTGCTAAGTATACGCTTTCAGGAACCGTTAACTGGACAACTGTTACGATATCCCTGAAAGCCGGCGATACTTTAACGATAAAGTATACCAAGGACTCCAGTCAGAGCAGCGGAAGCGACACGGCGTCCTTCAAGCTTGCGTTTGAGCAGATTAAAGCTACGATCATTATTGACAAATATCCCGACGAGTTCGAAGATTCCTGCTTCGACGTCATTTGCTCATATTGCGGAGAGATCGCAAAGGCTGCGGTTCATGACGAGACCGCACATGAAGCAAAAGCACCGACCTGTACCGAGATCGGCTGGGATGCATACGTGACCTGCTCAAAGTGTGAATATTCGACCTACAACGAGCTGTCTGCCCTCGGACATGACGAGACCGCGCATGAAGCGAAAGCACCCACCTGTACCGAGATCGGCTGGGATGCATACGTGACCTGCTCGAGATGCGGCTATACGTCTTATAACGAGCATGCACCCCTCGGTCATGCATGGACCGTATGGACGATCCTTATAGCACCCACCGAGAGCCGTGACGGCTTCCGCACGAGAAGCTGCAGCTTGTGCGGTGAGGTAGAATATGACTATGCGGTCTTTGCCTCGGGAGATGTTGACGGCGACGGTGTTCTTTCGAATTCGGATATAACACTTGCAGTCCGTGCGATGAGCGGATGGGATTCAAGCGATGAGATGATGCGCGTTGACGTAAACTATGACGGCATCATCAACAACCGCGACATTATCGCACTTATTCAGAGACTTGCAGGCTGGAATTGATGCGCGCAAGATATCATCTGAGGTAAGCTGACAGCATTTGAACAAACGGTGCGTAAATACATTTTGACATCATCATTCACATAAAAACGAAGCAGAACCGCACTCGGATGCGTGTTCTGCTTCGTTTGTTTGTTGCGCCCCTCGAGTATGCTGCGCTTCCCACCGGGGAAGGCAACGCTACGCTCAGGATCGTTTCTTTTTTCTCCCGCTCAGATCCTTCGGTCGCGATGCTCCCTCGAGGATGACAGCGGGGTGGAGCGCCGCAGAGTGCCGTCGGGCACTTTTGTGCAGTTACCCGAACAGCGGTGTTATCTGTCTGCCCGCCTTCATCATTTCATATGCTTCGGGCAGGGCAGAGAAGTCACAGACGAGCGAGTGGGGCTTGTGCACGGGATCGTCCTCGTGCATTGGTACGAAATATACGTTCTTTCTGTTCAGCATAACGGCGATATTCTTGAGGTTTGCCGAAAGTGCATCATTTGATGCGAGCGCTATCAGAAGAGGTCTGTTCGATCGCAGATGTGCTTTTGCCGCCATGGTAACTGGGGTGTCGGTGATACCGTTTGCGAGCTTTGCC
>JAZMZS010000139.1:0-6616 GCA_045586105.1 Eubacteriales bacterium
CTAAATTGACCTTCGGTCAGTTATAGGAGGATTTAATTTAGCCGTGAAGCGCAGCGAAACGATTTAGCTTGCGAGTAAAACGAGCAAATTTAGCTGCGGAGCGAAGCGTAGTAATTTAGCTTACCAGCAGCGCCCACGCTATACCGTAGTAGGTCACCACGGCGACCAGATCGTTTACCGTGGTTATAAACGGCCCCGAGGCAACTGCGGGGTCTATTTTTATTTTTCTGAAAAGAACCGGAATGACCGTACCTGTCACCGAGGACAGCAGGATAGAGACACACATTGCCGCTCCGGTGCAGAATGATACCGAAAAGGCAAAGCCTGCAGGCAGCCTCCGCGCAAGATGCAGATATGCTCCGATAGCTGCAAAAGAGAGAGAACCGAGCAAGATCCCGTTTGCCGCACCTATCCGCGCTTCCCGCCAGACAAGACCCGCTTTCCGTCTTGCTGTCAGCCTTTCGTCGAGAAGCGAGCGTATGGTGACCGCGAGCGATTGGGTGCCTGCGTTTCCCGCCATACCGAGTATGAGTGACTGGAAGGATACTATGATAGGCAGCTCTGCCGTGATCTTCTCGAACAGTCCGATTACCCCCGAAACCCCCATTCCGATCACGAGAAGCATCGACAGCCAGGGGAGGCGTGACGCGACGCTCTCGACGAAAGGCTCTGAGGGATCTGCTTCCTCGGAGAGCCCCGCAAGCATCGCGTAGTCCTCCTCGAGCTCAACGTATCTGCTTTTCTTTTTTTGTGCTTGCTTTTCATTTTTGCTTCTGTTCATGCCCGACCTCGCGACCGACACGCGCCGTTCCGTTTCGGGCAGGCCCGCGTAACATGTTATTATATGTACGGTTCGAAGAGTAGCATGGGCTTGTTCGTCAAAATCACCATTAAGTGCAAAACACCGCACGCCCCCGTGGCGCGTCGGCGTTTTTTTGCTTTTTAGACTGCGCGTTATTTAACGGAAAATTTATAATTGTGTTAAGACACGTTTACCTTTTTGAAAATAAAGCGCAAAAAAACAAGTCTAACTTAAATTTTTTCCGAAAACGAGAAAAAAATACGGTTTTTCGCTTGACAAATTTGACTTTTTAATATACAATACTAAATTGCATTATAATCCCATAGAATGCCCTAATAGTGAAAAACCGTCATTTTGCACAGTAAAAGAACCGATAGTTTGTAAAAAATACATCTTGACAGTTCCATTTCCGAAAAAAACGGCGGTCATGGTAAATATTACTGTGAGCGGTCCCTCCGGATGCGACCGCGCATGGGCATTTATGCGGACAGATAAACCTACCTTTCTTTGTGTGCGGGGCACACGTAACTACACATTGTGTGCAGAGCACACGTATCATTACGGAATGGAGTGATAAACTTTATGCTCAAACCCCATCAGCTCGGCAAAAATACGAGAATGAGCTTTTCGAAGATCGATGAGCCGCTTGACATGCCGAATCTTATCGAGGTGCAGAAGAATTCCTACAAATGGTTCGTTGAAGAGGGAATCATGGACGTTCTTCATGACGTATCTCCCATCACCGACTATTCGGGAAACCTCGTTATCGAGTTCGTAGGCTATTCTCTTGACGAAAAGCCTCAGTATCCCGTTGAGGAGTGCAAGGACAGAGACGTAAACTATGCAGCTCCCCTCAAGGTCAACGTACGTCTTACAAACAAAACGACGGGTGAAGTTAAGGAGTCCGAGATCCACATGGGCGATTTCCCGCTCATGACAGATTCGGGAACATTTGTCATCAATGGAGCTGAGAGAGTTATCGTATCTCAGTTTGTCCGTTCTCCCGGCGTGTATTACGGTTCTTCCATCGACAAGACCGGAAAGCATCTTTATACGGCAACCGTTATTCCCTACAGAGGTGCATGGCTCGAGTACGAGACGGATCAGAACGACGTGTTCTATGTCAAGATAGATAAGACGAGAAAGATCCCGATCACTGTGTTTTTGCGTGCTATGGGAATTGCGACCGACGAAGAGCTTATTGAAATGTTCGGCGACGACGCCCTTATCAACGCGACCTTCGAGAAGGATGACGCGAAGAAGGCTGCACTCGAGCTTGGCGGCGATCTTTACGAGGAGGCGCTGAAGGAGGTCTACAAAAAGCTCCGTCCGGGCGAGCCTCCCCTTGTCGAGAGTGCACAGATACTCGTAAACAACCTCTTCTTCGATCCCAAGAGATATGACCTCTACCCCGTCGGTAGATACAAATACGACAAGAAGCTCAGCCTTGCCAAGAGAATAGAGGGCAGAGTAGCTTCGCGTCCTATCGTCAGCGCAATTACGGGTGAGATACTCTGCGACGCCGACGTAGTCATCGGCAGAGCACAGTCCCGCGATATCGAGCGCGCAGGCGCCTGCGAGGCTTACGTTTACGGTGACGACGGCCGTGAGTACAAGATCTTCTCCAACTGGTCGGTATATCCCGAGGCAGTGCTCGGATACGATCTTAAAGATGCAGGCGTAAAGCACAAGGTCAACCTCGCAGCCCTCAACGCTATCGTCGAGGAGGCGGAGGGAGACAAGAATAAGATCATCGAGCTTGCAAGAGAGCGTTATTACGATCTCTGCCCCAAGCATATCACAAAGGATGATATATTTGCATCCGTAAACTACCTTATAGCACTTTCTCACGGTATCGGACAGACAGACGATATCGACCATCTCGGCAACAGACGTATGCGCTGCGTCGGCGAGCTTCTCCAGAACCAGCTCCGCATAGGTCTTGCGAGAATGGATAAGATAGTAAAGGAAAGAATGACCATTCAGGATTCGGACGATCTCTCTCCCCAGACGCTCGTTAATATCAGACCCGTCGTTACTGCCATCAGAGAGTTCTTCGGCTCATCTCCTCTTTCCCAGTTCATGGACCAGAATAACCCCCTCGCAGAGCTCACGCACAAGCGCCGTCTCTCCGCACTCGGACCGGGCGGACTTTCTCGTGACAGAGCGAGCTTTGACGTCCGAGACGTACACTACACCCATTACGGAAGAATGTGTCCTATCGAGACGCCTGAAGGACCGAACATCGGTCTTATATCCTACCTTTCCACCTACGCACGCGTGAGCGAGTTTGGATTTATCGAGGCTCCCTTCCGTGTGGTCGATAAGGAAAACGGCATAGTCACCAAAGATGTCGTATATCTTACGGCTGATCTTGAGGATGATTTTATAGTAGCACAGGGTAACGAGCCTCTTGACGAGGAAGGACACTTCATCAACAAGAGAGTTCTCGTCCGTGACAAGACCGAGATCATCGAGGTCGACAACGATCAGGTCGATCTGATGGACGTATCCCCGAAGATGGTCGTGTCTGTTGCTACCGCGTGCATTCCCTTCCTTGAAAACGACGACAACTCGAGAGCACTCATGGGCTCGAACATGCAGAAGCAGGCGGTGCCTCTGATGATGACCGAGTCTCCCTTCGTTGGAACGGGAATGGAGTACAAGGCGGCTTACGACTCGGGCGTTGTTGTTATCGCCAAGGAGGCGGGTGTATGTACCAAGGTCTCCGCTGACGAGATCGTGATCACCCGCGCAGACGGACAGAAGGATGTCTACAGACTTCTCAAGTTCAAGCGCTCCAATCAGGGCACTTGTATAAACCAGCGCCCCATCGTATGTGAGGGCGAGGAGATCGAGGCAGGTCAGGTAATTGCCGACGGACCTGCTACCGCCGACGGAGAGATCTCCCTTGGTAAGAACGCTCTCATCGGCTTTATGACCTGGGAGGGCTATAACTACGAGGACGCAGTTCTTCTGAATGAAAGATTGGTACGCGACGACGTTTATACCTCGTTGCATATCGAGGAATATACACACGAAGCAAGAGATACGAAGCTGGGGCCCGAGGAAATTACCCGTGAGATCCCCAATATCGGTGAGGACGCATTGCGCGATCTGAACGCCGAGGGTATCGTCAAGAAGGGTACCGAGGTACGCGCAGGCGATATCCTTGTAGGTAAGGTAACGCCCAAGGGCGAGACCGAGCTTACCGCAGAGGAGAGACTGCTCCGTGCGATCTTCGGTGAGAAGGCGCGCGAGGTAAGAGACACCTCTCTTAAGGTGCCTCACGGTGAGTCGGGTATAGTTGTTGATGTCAAGGTCTTCTCGAGAGAGAACGGCGACGATCAGCTTCCTCCCGGAGTTATCAAGGTAGCGCGCATCTTCATCGCGCAGAAGAGAAAGATATCCGTCGGAGACAAGATGGCGGGACGTCACGGAAACAAGGGTGTCGTCTCGAGGATCCTTCCTCCCGAGGATATGCCCTTCCTGCCTAACGGTCAGCCTCTCGACATCGTGCTCAACCCCCTCGGCGTTCCTTCCCGAATGAACATCGGACAGGTGCTCGAGGTGCATCTCGGACGCGCAGCCAAGGAGCTGGGCATCAAGGTAATGACCCCTGTATTTGACGGCGCAAACGAGCAGGATATTCTTGAATGCCTCAAGGAAGCGGGACTTTGCCGCGATATCAGACCCGGCGAGAACTATGACGGCAAGGAGGTATGCATCCAGTCCTTCGACGAGGACGGCAAGATGCACCTCGAGACGATCGCTCACGACGACGAGAGATTTGACTCTCTCTTAGCCGAGGGCAAGCTCAAGATCGTAGACGGAAAGACCACGCTTTACGACGGCAGAACGGGTGAGCCCTTCGACAACCCCGTTACTGTAGGATATATGTATTATCTCAAGCTCCACCACCTCGTAGATGATAAGATCCACGCCCGCTCAACGGGTCCCTACTCGCTCGTAACTCAGCAGCCTCTCGGAGGTAAGGCTCAGTTCGGCGGACAGAGATTCGGAGAGATGGAGGTCTGGGCACTTGAGGCGTACGGTGCGGCTTATACCCTCCAGGAGATCCTTACCGTCAAGAGTGACGACGTCACGGGAAGAGTAAAGACCTATGAGGCGATCGTCAAGGGACAGAACATCCCGACACCCGGTATTCCCGAATCCTTCAAGGTACTTGTCAAGGAGCTGCAGTCTCTCGCGCTCAACGTAAGAGTGCTTGATGCAGATGGCAACGAGGTCGACCTGACGAGCATAGAGGACGAGATCGAAACGCCCAATTACGTTTCTGATGCAGACGTAGGAGAGGCTGTCGAGACGGACGATATGTTCGAGTCCTTCACAGAGCAGGACGAGAACGGCGACCCCATCACCACGGAGACCGAGGACGATGACGGACTCTTCGACGAGCAGGACGACGTGTATGACGAGTACGCAGGCTCGGACGACGAGGAATTCTGATCAAGGCATCGGATGCCACAATAATTACAGAGAGAGGGAAACAAGACCAAATGGACAAAAATATATTTGATTCAATCCAGATAGGTTTAGCATCTCCCGAAATGATCAGAAGCTGGTCGTTCGGTGAGGTAAAGAAACCCGAAACCATAAATTACAGAACCCTCAAGGCAGAGCGCGAAGGTCTTTTCTGCGAAAAGATCTTCGGGCCTACCAAGGACTGGGAGTGCCAGTGCGGAAAGTACAAGAGAGTACGCCACAAGGGCAAGATATGCGAGAAGTGCGGTGTCGAGGTCACTACCAAAAAGGTACGCCGTGAGAGAATGGGACACATCGAGCTTGCCGCTCCTGTGTCGCACATCTGGTACTTCAGAGCGATCCCCTCGAGAATGGGACTTCTGCTCGATATCTCTCCCCGCCTTCTTGAGAGAGTTCTCTACTTTGCACAGTATATCGTGATCGACCCGGGCTCCACGCCTCTTGAGAAGGGTCAGCTTCTCAAGGATTCCGAGTACCGCGCTATGTATGAGCGCTACGAGGATGACTTCAAGGTAGGCATGGGCGCCGAGGCTATCAAGGAGCTGCTCCGCGAGCTTGATATCGAGCAGCTTTCAAAGGATCTCAAGGAAGAGCTTGCCAAGGCATCGGGACAGAAGAAGGTCAAGATCATCAAGAGACTTGATGTAGTCGAATCCTTCAGAAAGTCGGGTAACAAGCCCGAGTGGATGATCCTCGATGTAGTTCCCGTCCTTCCTCCCGAGATCAGACCTATGGTACAGCTTGACGGCGGACGCTTTGCTTCCTCCGACCTCAATGACCTGTACCGCAGAGTTATCAACAGAAACAACAGACTTAAGAGACTTATGGAGCTCCACGCTCCCGAGATAATCATCAGAAACGAGAAGAGAATGCTCCAGGAGGCTGTTGACGCACTTATCGACAACGGCAGAAGAGGAAAGCCCGTAACAGGCCCCTCCAACAGAGCACTCAAGTCACTCTCCGAGATGCTCCGCGGTAAGCAAGGACGTTTCCGTCAGAACCTTCTCGGTAAGCGTGTTGACTATTCCGGACGTTCTGTTATCGTTGTAGGTCCTGACCTTAAGATTTTCCAGTGTGGTCTTCCTAAGGAAATGGCACTTGAACTCTTTAAGCCCTTTGTTATGAAACGCCTTGTTGAAACACAGAAGGCTGCTAATATCAAGGAGGCTAAGAAGAAGGTTGATAAGGTATATCCTGAGGTTTGGGATGCTCTTGAAAATGTAATCAAGGAACACCCCGTGCTTCTCAACCGTGCGCCTACACTTCACAGACTTTCTATTCAGGCATTCGAGCCTGTGCTTGTTGAGG
>JAZMZS010000140.1:0-16535 GCA_045586105.1 Eubacteriales bacterium
TGCATCTAACAAGCATGTCTGCATTTGTTCTTTTGATCAGCTGTTTTTGTATAAGATCTCGAGTTTGTTTTTCTGTAATTTACTTTTTTTATTGTGATCTTTTTGGAAAGTTCTTCTTTTGCTTTGATGCTGCAAGCTTTCTTTGGGCTTTTTGTCAAGACTGCTTTATGCACCTGTGTATCCTGTCGAGGAGTTTGATTGTAACATCGTGCAAGTCATTCTTTTTCGAATATATTGACATTAAGTCCTCTTTATGTTATACTTTTCTGTGATATTTTCTTTCATTATATATGATCTGTTATTTTTTATGAACTGCTGCGGCTCTTATCTGCTTTTCGTTGCATTTTGTTAAAAAAATATAAATTTATATAAATACAGTGAGGATCAAAACATGAACAAGAAGCTTTTTGGAACAATGTCGGACGGCGCTGAGGTATATTCCTATACTCTCACTAACGGAAGAATAAAGGCGGATATTCTTGATCTCGGCGGAACGGTCAGAGTTCTCGAGGTTGACGGAATAGATGTTGTCGGCGGTTATGATACTCTTGATGGTATTCTTACCGATACTACATATCAGGGTGCTCTTGTCGGCAGATACGGTAACCGTATCAAGGGCGCTCAGTTTACGCTTAACGGCGTGACCTATCCTCTTTTTGCCAATAATGGCAGAAATCATCTCCATGGCGGTAAGGTCGGCTTTAACAGAAAGGTATGGGATGTGCTCGACTACAGTGCGAATACTCTTACTTTGTTCTATTCATCTGCAGACGGCGAGGAGGGATATCCCGGAAAGCTCGATGTTACTGTTAAGTACACACTTTATCCCGATGCCATCAGAATAGATTATGATGCGGTATCCGATAAGGACACCTACTGCAACCTTACAAACCACGCATACTTCAACCTCGACGGTGTGGGTGCGGGCGAGATCACCGATCATATTATGAAGATCAATCATACCACCTATACTGCGGTCGATGACGAGCTTATTCCTACGGGTGAGCATCCTTCGCTCGAGGGCTCTCCCTATGATTTCAGACAGGCTAAGGCTATTGGCCGCGACCTTATCGGAAAGGCAAAGGAAGAGGAGCTTTACGGCTACGATCACAACTTTATCCTTGATACCGACGTAAAGGCACTCTTTGACGGTAAGGAGTACAACTTTGCAGCAGAGCTTACCGGAAAGAAGCTTTCGATGAAGGTCCTTACCACAAAGCCCTGCATGCAGGTCTACACAGGTGCATTCCTCGAGGATGACGGCAACGATTTCAAGGGCGGTGTAAAGAAGTTCTCGCGTATGGCTCTCGCTATGGAAACTCAGTTCGAGCCCGATGCCCCGACCCGCGGTGACAACGTGCTTCATGCAGGCGAGCGTTATGAGCATTCCACCGTTTACAAGTTCTGATCAAAAAACGGTATTCACAAAGCATTTTGCATTTTAAATTCTACGGAGAATAGACATGATAAACGAATATATAGAAAAGCTCGTCAAGTACGCACTTGACACCGATCTTATCAAGCCTGAGGATAAGGTGTGGGCAATAAATTCCGTTATTTCCGCTCTCGGACTTGACGAATATACGGCAACGGGCAAGGAATATGGCGAGATAGATCTCGAGGATACCCTTTCTCATCTGCTTGATTTTGCGGCGGAGCGCGGACTGATCGACGGCGAGAGCATCGTTGAGCGTGACCTTTTTGATACCAAGCTTATGGGACTTCTCACTCCCCGTCCCTCCGAGGTGATCGCTAAGTTCCACGAGCTTTATGCACGTTCCCCCAAGGAGGCGACCGACTATTTCTACGCCTTGAGCAGAAATACCGATTATATCCGTACCTACAGAGTAAAGAAGGATATGCGCTGGGTAACTCCCACCAAGTACGGCGATATCGATATCACTATCAATCTGTCAAAGCCCGAAAAGGATCCCAAGGCCATCGCAGCGGCACTCAAACTCGGTGCTTCTTCGTATCCCAAGTGCGCGCTTTGCCGTGAAAACGAGGGATACGCAGGCAGACTCAACGCCGCTGCAAGACAGAATCACAGAATAATACCGATAACCATCGCAGGCGAGCAGTGGTATCTTCAGTACTCGCCATACGTATATTACAACGAGCATTGCATCGGACTTAACGGAGCGCACACCCCGATGAAGATCAACCGTGCGACCTTCCGTAAGCTGCTCGAGTTTGTTACCGTATTCCCGCACTATTTCATAGGCTCGAATGCGGATCTGCCTATCGTCGGAGGATCTATCCTTACTCACGATCATTACCAGGGCGGCTGCTATTCCTTCCCGATGGAGAAGGCACCTATTGAGCGAGAGGTCGTCTTTGAGGGCTTTGAGGGGGTCAGCGCGGGTATCGTGAACTGGCCGCTTTCCGCTATCAGACTCCGCTCTGCCGACAAGGACGCTCTTGTGGAGCTTGCAGACAAGATCCTTTCCAAGTGGCGCGGATATACCGACGAGGCGGCGTTCGTTTTTGCGGAGACGAACGGAGAGCCCCATAATACGATCACCCCGATTGCAAGAAGAAGAGGGGATGATTTTGAGCTTGATCTCGTTCTCAGAAACAACATCACTACCGAAGAGCATCCTATGGGAGTGTATCATCCCCACGAGGAGCTTCACCACATAAAGAAGGAAAATATCGGTCTGATCGAGGTCATGGGACTTGCAGTCCTTCCCTCAAGACTAAAGGCGGAGATCGCACGCCTGGGTGAGCTTATGGTCGAGGGCGGAGATATTGCGGCTGACGCGGACTGCGCTAAGCACGCAGACTTTGCCCGTGACGTTATGGCTCGCCACCCCGAGCTTTGCAGAGATAACGTAGAGGATATCCTCAAGGAGGAGATCGGAATCGTATTCTCGAAGGTGCTTGAGTGCGCGGGAGTATACAAGTGCACCGAAGAGGGCAGGGCGGCGTTCGTCAGATTTACCGACAGCGTAAACGAGTAATAACCGCTTTTTCTTCGCACTGAGGTGCATAATACGGTGCGGTCTATCCGCACACGAATAAAAGGAACTGTTTTATATGATCAAAAAAGCAGTAAGACTGTCGGCGGTGTTGTTTTTCCTCGTGCTTTTGTCGGGTGTATTATGCCTGAGCGCATATGCCGAGGAAAACGATCCCGTCTACAGCGGCGGCTATTACACCGTGTCCTTGTCCGACGGTACGGGCTTTCTTTCGGTTACGGAAGAGGGCAGGATCGGGTTGTTGGAAAAGGTGAGCGAATATGCGGTGATCGAGCTTCAGCCGAGGGAGGAGGGCGGATATACCCTTCGCGGTGCTATGCACGGCGGGTATCTCTGCATGTCCTTCGAGGGCGGAATACATACCGAGCAACGGACAGAAATGCCCGGAACAAGGGTGATGATCGGCTCGCTTGAGGATACAGTCTCGATATCGACCGCATCCGACGTAACGTCAGCTTATCTCTGTGCCGCATCATCGGAGGTGGAAGATGGCGGTGTTACCGTTTCGGATACCGAATGCGGAGGATGGATAATATCCCCCTGCACGCTTGATCGGATGACACTGTCACTTGATACGGTAAAGACAAGACCGTATGTAAAGTATGTCGATCTGCGCGCGGTCGTTTCGCCGTCCTATCTGTCGGCTTTTGTAAAGTGGGAGTCATCTGACAGAAGCATGCTTATAGTCGACGAAAACGGCGATTTTTGCGCCCTGACAGAGGGAGATGCGGTAGTCAGCGCATCCCTGCTCGGCAAGACGCTCGAGTGCAGGGTCAATATATCGGAGGATAATCTGTACACCTGGTACAGCCAGAATAACATAAGCACCGGCGGCTGGAACGGTGATGCCGTAAAGGACCTCTTTATCGTTGCAAACGGCGTGAAAAAACGCTTTGCCGCCAACGGAAGCACGAAAAAGACGGACTGGCTGAGTGAGGGGTGTTCTCTCTGCAGCATAGCAGCTGTGCTCACGAATATGGGTGCGCGATATACCGACGGATATGATTTCCGCTCGGGCAAAAGCGGAAATATAATGGCTGACCCTTATACCGTCGCTCTTGCCAACATCGGTCACAAGGGCCCCGAGAGCGGCAACGTTACGCTGTACGGCGATCCTATTCTTACAAGGCATAATGCAATAGCGGCGGCATTTAACGTCGACGGCAGGCGCGTTACGGTCACTCAAAGGTACGGCGTAACGAAAAAAGCTATCAAGGAAGCGCTCGACGTGTGCCCCTGGGGCGTAATAATATGCTTTGAAAACAAGGCGTACGGCACGCATTATATCACCTTTAACAGGTGTCTCAATCCTGATGCCGAAAATCCGAATGATTATATTTTTACGATAACCGATCCTGCGGCTGTAGAGCCGAGCATTGCTTTGGATACGGTGTTTGAAAAGTCCTACGCGTACAAGATACTGCAGTACCGCCTGACACAGGCGCAGTTTATGCAGGTCTGGGGATATGAGGAATAACAAAAAACTATCCGGCACGGAGCCGGATGACTATACAGGGAGAAGAATTATGGATTTTAAATTCGGTACGCCCGAGCTGAAGGGCAGCTATGACGTTGCGGTAGCAGGCGGCGGCGTTGCAGGCGTTGCGGCGGCTCTTGCGGCTGCAAGAGAGGGAGCAAGCGTTGTGCTTCTCGAAAAGCACGCGGCTCTCGGAGGTCTCGGTACGCTCGGACTTATCAACTGGTACGAGCCCCTTGACGACGGAAAGGGAAGAAAGGTCATAGGCGGTATCTGCGAGGAGATGCTCTACGAGGCTATCAGATACGGCGGAGACGACCTTGCCCGCGATTGGAGAGAAAATAAGCGCTCCGAGGAAGGAAAGCGCCGTTACGTGACGCATTATTCTCCTACCGCTTTTGCGGTTTCTATGCTCGGAATGCTCGTCGAAGCGGGCGTTACCGTGCGCTTTGATACTCTCGCTACCTATCCTCAGGGAGAGGCAGGCCATATTGACGGTATCCTCTGCGAGACCAAGAGCGGATGCGAGTATTTTGAATGCAAGGTAATAATCGACGCGTCGGGTGACGCTGACGTGTTCCACCGCTTCGGATGCGAGTGCGAGTGCGGAAAGAACTATATGTCCTACGTTACGCACTATCTCGATTTTGCGAAGAAGGACGAGCTGAAGCTTACCACCGTACGCAAGTGGCATCTTACGGGCTCTACTATGACGGGTGTAAATCAGCCCGAGGATATCCCGCTTCTTGAGGGTGTTAGCTCGGATGACGTAAACACGTATCTCATCGCGGGACAGACGATGCTTCTTGAGCAGTTCAAGAGTATGGACAGACTTGCAGGTGAGTTCGTTTCTATGCCTATGATGCCTCAGTTCAGAACGACCCGCCATATAATGGCTGAGTACAACCTCACAGAGAATGACGTATATAAAACGTTTGACGATTCTATCGGAGTGTTCGGTGATTTCCGCGTTCCGCGCAGAGGTCAGTGGTACGAGATACCCTACAGAACGCTTTATTCTCCCTCCTGCGACAATATGCTCGCGGCGGGAAGAGTAATCGGCTCTGTCGGAGAGGCGTGGAAGGCGACCCGCGTTATTCCCGTGTGCTGTCTGACAGGTGAGGCTGCGGGCAGGGCTGCCGCTATTGCCGTTCGCGACGGTGTTTCCGTGCAGAAGGTAGACGTTGAGAAGCTTCGCCGGAGCATGGTAGACAACGGCAATATCGTAGATTACGAATAATAACGAAAAAAGCTAAAGGCTATGCAAAACCGATCGGTTTTGCATAGCCTTTTCGCTTAGCGTATATGAAATTGAGTGCTTTTAAAGCGCAGTCAGCCGCTTTACTCTCCAAGCTCGTTTACCGTACCGATGAAGAAGGGAATACCCCGCTCGCAGTCGATCAGCATGTAGATGAAGGGACGGTCGAGATATACCTCCTTCGGCTTTTTTTGAATGAGCGACGGCGGAGCCGAGCCGGGCGCCATTATCACGCTCGTAGCGGCGCCTGCCTTGGCACCGAGCGCCCCTATCGTGATATAGGTCTTATGACACACTCTGCTTATATAGAGCCCGTTTCCGTTCGAAGTGCCGATCCCGCCAAACTGCGCGTGATCTCGGTCAAACGCACGCGGCATTCCCATCTCTCCGAGAACCGCCGAGAGCTCAGTGTCGTATTCCGCCTTGAAGACGGGTATCGAGGTGAGGACTTCGTGATCGATATCGGAGGTGAGCAGTGCCGCGAGCTTCTCGCCGTCGAGCGATGCGAGATAATCGGATACGTCGGTACCTTCGTTTGGAAGCAGCGCGGCGAAAGCGTACTTGCCGCCGTAGAAGTTCTTGATAAATCCGACTGCACTATCATCCTCAATATAAGAGTTCTCGGATCCGTGCATGAATTCTACGTTGATTACTTTTCCGTCAGCCGACGTAAAGTTCCCCTTTTTTATCTGTGACTCGGTATACGGGCTTGACCACTCTGCCTCAAAGGCAAGAGCGTTTATAAGCATCATCACTTCGTTTCCTCGGATGCTGTCGAGCATCTCGGGAATAGCTCCGTCCGTTTTTTCATTGACCCAGCCGTTTATCTCGCGGAGCGTCGAATCGTCAAAGAGAGAGGCGCGTATATCTGCACCGTAGCAGTCGGTATTCGTTTTGAGAAATTCGTCCTTTATCACCAATTCCGCTTTCTCAGAGTACCATATCGAGTTTGCAAGGCGGAGCTTGTATTTGTCTGTCTCGGGAAGCGACTTCAGATAATCGGAAAGATAGGAATTCAACTCGTCCGTTTTCATTCCGAGCACGCTTTCCATCTGCGCAAGCGTCTCGTCCTCGGCGCCGTTTACAGTCATGGCAAGAGCACACGCGACCGACAGAGGGGAGATCAGCGTATTCTTTCCCTTTTGCTCGCTTTTGCGGATCAGCCCGAGAGCAAGGTCGCATAGCGCGGCTTGCTCGCTTGAGGATCCTCCCGCACCGCCGACGTCCGTCTGTTCGGTGATTTCTCCGACGTCCGTGCCGTCCGTCACAGCGCCGCCCCCGGCTTCTTTTGTACAGCCGCAAAGGCATAGAAGCAGGCTTGATACTGCGAGTGCAACGGACAAGATTTTTTTTAATAAAGTCGACATTCCGATTTCCTCCTTTGCCGTTGGTTATCCTTTCTTTGCAAGCATGAGCACGAGATCCTTGAAGCCCGCCTTGTATTCATCGTCGAGCCTGATCTCGGCAAGGCTGTCTGAAATATCGTCAAGTGTAAGATCGGTTGCATAGATGCTGTCGTGCAGTATCATCGCGAGCTTGGTGATAGCACAGACAAGCTTGAAGTTATCGTCCGGCGCTTTGGTGTATTCCTTGCGTGAGAAGGAATATTCCTCGAGCTTGCTCTTCTCTCCGTCAGGCTCCTTGTAGCGGACAGCCAGCTTCATCCAATCGGCATCCGAGGTAAGCGCACCGTCCTTCAGCACTATCTCGTAGCAAACGGTGACCGAATGTCCTGCACCGAGATCGCCCGCATCCTTGAGATCGTTTTCGAAGTCCTCCTTGTCAAGCAGTCTGTTCTCATATCCGACCAGCCTGTAGGAGTCGATCATGTCCTTGTCAAAGGTGATCTGCAGCTTTACGTCCTTCGCTATGGTGTAGAGGGTGGAGAAGATGTCGGTGCCGAAGACCTTTTCTGCCTCGGACTCGGAATCGATGTAGTAATAAACGCCGTTGCCGCAGTCTGCTATGGTCTCCATCATTGCATCCTTGTAGTTGCCCGTGCCAAAGCCGAGGACCGAGAGAAATACTCCCGCATTTCGCTTCTGCTCGATAAAGGTCTTGAGCTCGTCGACCGAGGAGATACCGACGTTCAGATCTCCGTCACTTGCCATGATGATACGGTTGTTTCCGTCGGCAATATAGTACTTTTCGGCAAGCTGGTACGCCTTCTTTATGCCTGCCTCACCGTTTGTGGAGCCCTTTGCGGAAAGCTCGTTTACTGCCTTCAGGATCTTGTCCTTCTTTGCGCCCGAGCATCCGTCAAGCACGACCGCCTCCTTTCCCGAATAGGTGACTATCGAGATGACGTCGTCCTCTCCGAGCTTATCGGTGAGGTGCGAGAAGGTCTTTTTGAGAAGTCCGAGCTTATCCTGCGAGTTCATAGAGCCCGAGACGTCAATGAGAAATACGAGATTGTTCTTTTGCGCGTATTCGATCTCCTTTGCCTGGAGACCGAGCATCATCAGCTGTGCATTCTCGTTCCAGGGGCAGGGAGCGATCTGTACGTTCGTGGAGAAAAGCTCGCCGTCCTTCGGGGATGCGTAGTTATAGTTGAAGTAATTTATAAGCTCCTCGGTGCGGATGATACTGCCTGCCGTTGCCTTCAGCTCGGAGAGGGAATAGCCTTGGTTTATCAGACGCCTGAGATAGCTGTAGGATGCAGTATCAACGTCAGCGGAGAAGGTGGATACACACTCGACCTCGGTCTTGATGAAGGGGTTTTCGACAAATTTGTTCACTTCGTCGGAGGGAGCATCTCCCGGGGGTGTTATTTCGGGGACAGCAGCCTCGGCATCTTCTTCGGCGGGAGCGTTGAGAAGAGGTGCATCGTGCATCATCTCACCGTTAAAGGCATCGTATTGGGGCTTGTTTGCACCGCCGTAGTTTCCGTCTCCGAGGACGTCATTGCCTGCCTGCTCCTTGTTTAAAGATCCGCAGGAGGTGAGGGTGACGAGAGTAAGCGTAAGTATCAGTAACAGAGAAATAACCTTTTTCATTATTCGGTACCGTTCCTTTCTTTAGTTGATAAGCTCGTATATGGATTCAGTAAGCTTCGCGCTCGGCTCGACCTCTGCGTTATAGTCGAAGAGCGCACCCATTCCCGTGTTTCCGGGAGATTGCTTGAGATAAGGTGAGACGATCCTGCCGTCTCCGTAGGATATCCACATCTTTACACCGACCCGCTCGGAATCCTCGGCGCTCAGCTCGGCAGAAGGACGCCCAAGCTCACCCGTGATCACGCCGAGATCATCGGTTCGTGCTATTTTCACTACGTTATAGTGCTCATCCCCGTCAAAGCGCCATATCAGCTTAGGTGTGCTGTCAAGAAGCCCGAGCTTATCAGAGGACAGGCGTATGACCGTGCTTGAATCGGTGCTGATGCTCAGAGTGTTCTCGAGCGAGGATGGGATCACGTCCGCGGAAGGCGAGCTGTGATCGGGCTTTTCGTGAGTGGTGCTCGGAGCATTGGTACTTTGCTCGTCCCCATCGCTCGGTGAGTTTGAATTAACACGCCCGCCGAGATCTGGCAGCCTCAGAACTGCACCGACTACGAGGCAGAACAGACACGCCACCGCCGCGACGGATATTCTCATGCGCTTTTGTGCCGCGATGCGCTCCCGCGCTTTTTTCGGTGACATCGCATCCTGTATCAGCCTGTCGTCGATGCCTCCGATTGCGTCAAAGAGACGCTCGGTGCGCTTTTGATCATGCTCGTTCAAATACTCACCCCCTCACTTTCAAGATGACGGCGTAGCCCTGCGCGTAGCCTGTGGAGCGTGGTCTTTACCTTTGCCTTTGATATGCCGAGTGCGAGAGCGATCGTCTCTATCGCATCCGAGTAGTAGTAACGCCGTATGAATATGTAGCGCTTTTCCTCGCTGAGCGAAAGAAGATAACGGTTGATCGCTTCTGCCGTCTGCCGCTCGTCGTATTCTCCCTCGACATCGGATCGAGAAGGAATACAATCATACAGCTCCTCAGAGACCGAGCTTCCGCCTCTCTTTTGTGCCGTTTGTGCACGGTAACGGTCGATAGAGAGCCTTCGCACGATCTTTGACAGATACGCTCCGAGATAGAGCGGACGGTCCGTCGGCATAGAGTTCCAAGCCGCAAGGTAGGTGTCCGAGACGCATTCCTCGGCATCCTCGCGGGAGCCTGAAAGGGAGAGCGATATTCCCGTCAGCATACGTCCGTATTTGGCGCTCGTTTCGGTTATTGCCGTCTCCGAGCGTTCCCAATACAGATCAACTATCTGATAGTCTTCCATATTATCTCTCCTTTCTTGTCCGCCTTCACCCTATAAGTCGCAGAAAAATGAAAAAGGTTACACGAGAAATCAAATTCTCTGAAAATATTTTATCATACGGCAAAATACAGGTCAATAGGGTAGAAATAAAAAGCACCCCGCCGTGGATGGCAGAGTGTGAGATTGCGTTTGTGATATATTCATTCATAAAAGTTTTTGTATCTTTTCTCTTGCTTTGACTTTTGCTTCGATCGCACCGCGCGAGCTTGGGATAAAAGAAAAAACACCCCGCTTGTCATGAAGTGCATAAAAGTTTTTTGGGAAAGGGTACGGGGAAACCCCTTTTCTCAAAAAGGGGTTTCCCCGCCTCACTCACTCATTTATTCATTCTACTATCTCAACGCCGCTACTGCCGCTGCTCTGTCGGGCTTTCCAAACACGGAGGAGCCTGCAACGAGCACGTCGGCGCCTGCGTCGGTGCAGACGCGGGCGTTGTCTGCGGAGATGCCGCCGTCCACCTGGATGAGGAAGGACAGTTCTTTTTTCTTACGGATGTCCGAGAGTTCCTGCAGCTTCGGCATCATGTCAGCCATGAATTTCTGTCCGCCGAAGCCGGGCTCGACGGTCATGACGAGCACCATGTCAACGAGGCTGATGATCTCGTCAAGTGCTGATACGGGAGTTTTCGGTTTTATTGAAACACCGGCCTTTATGCCCTTTGACTTGATAGCCTCGATCGTTGCCTTTGCATCCGAGACTGCCTCAATGTGAAAGGTTATCATCTCCGCGCCCGCTTTTGCAAAGTCGTCTATGTAGCGGATGGGCTCGTTTATCATCAGGTGAACGTCAAAAAATATGTCCGAGTGGGGGCGGAGCGCCTTTATCACGGGCGCGCCGAAGGATATGTTAGGAACGAACGCGCCGTCCATTACGTCGAGGTGAAGCCACTCTGCGCCGGCATCGGCAACGCTTTTTACCTCGTCTCTGAGAATAGAGAAGTCAGCTGCAAGAAGAGAAGGGGAAATGATAGCCATATCTGTTTTGTCCTTTCCGTTGCCTCTCACGATTATCGCGGGAAGCCATATATTGATAATGTAGAGTCCGCGGAATGCCACGGTGTGCCGAAGCATAAAAAGCAGGAAGTCATAAAAGCCCCGCACCGTGCCGCCGCTTTATATATATGGGGAGGGAAACCTCCCCTATTTTTGTTATATCTTATCTATCAGGCAGACTGCACTGCTTGAAATACCCTCAAGCCTTCCCGTAAAGCCGAGATGCTCCTCGGTGGTAGCCTTTACGTTTACGCAGTCAAGCTCAATGCCGATGTCGGATGCAATGTTTTCTCTCATTTTGTCAATGTGCGGGCGCATCTTCGGTGCCTGTGCGATTATGGTCGCGTCAAGATTGACTACCTTGTAGCCGCAGCCGGCGAGCTTGTCACGGCAGAGACGGAGAAGCTTTCTCGAATCGATGCCCTTGTACGCGGGGTCGCTGTCGGGGAAGTGCTTGCCTATGTCCCCGAGCGCCGCCGCTCCGAGCATTGCGTCGCATATGGCGTGCAGAAGCACGTCGGCGTCCGAATGCCCGAGCAGTCCCGTGGGATGCTCTATCTTCACGCCTCCGATGATAAGCTCACGTCCCTCGACGAGACGGTGAACGTCGTAGCCTTGTCCTATTCTCATTTTTTTGCCTCGCTTTCTCTCTTTTTGATTATTGCTTCGGCAATAACGAGATCGATCGGTGTGGTTATCTTTATGTTCTCGTAACCCGTGTCTACAACTCTGACCTCGAATCCGTGCCTCTCGCAGAGCGAAGCGTCGTCCGTACCCGCAAAGCCGTCCTCCATTGCCGTGTAGATGCACGCGCGGTACATATCAGCCTTAATTACCTGCGGAGTCTGCGCCTGCCAGACCGTCTCGCGGTCGGGAGTTTCTCTTATCTTGCGTACGTCGACGAGCTTTACCGTGTCCTTTGCCTTGCAGGCGGCTATTGCCGCACCGCAGGAGAACGCTTCGACGGCTACCTGTGTTATCTGTTCGGGAGTGACAAGACACCTTGCCGCGTCGTGAATTGCGACGAACTTGACGTCATCACTTACCTTCAAAAACGCCTTGAAGGCGCTTTCCTGCCTGTTATCACCGCCTGCAGTTACCGTCTTGACCTTCGTTATGGAGTGCTTTTCGATAAGCTCCTTGTAGAGGGGAATATCGTCCTTTCGCGCCGCAACGACGATCTCATCGACGTAGGGGCATTCTTCAAATGCGAGGAGCGTGCGGCAGACTACGCTTTTGCCGAGTATCTCGAGGTGCTGCTTTGGCGTGTCAGAGCCAAGCCTCGTGCCCGAGCCTCCCGCAAGTATGAGCGCCGCGAGCTTCGGGCGCTTCGTGCCCGCAAACGCGTGAAGAAGCTCCCCGAGCTTGAAACCGAAATCCTTCATATATTATATCTCCGTTATCTGTAATAGACGTAGTGTGCGATTATCGTGTGGACCTCGCCGCCCTGCTCTATGTCGGGGGCGGTGATGACCACTCCGTCCTTTGAGAGAAGCTCGCTTGCATCCATCTCGTCGATCTTGCATCTCATGTTGTTTTTTGCGTAGGTGGAAACGATAAGCTCGTCACCCTTGATAGAGATACAGCCGTCCTTGCCGATGACCTCTTCTATTCCGTTCTTTCTTTCGGTAACGTATCTGATGCGCTTTCCGCTGATACGCTCCGCCATCTCACGACGGTAAGCCTTGGTGCCTTCCTTTTTGTTTCTTTTGAAGAGTAAGAACATTTCCTGCCTCCGCAATTTTGATTTTCTCTCTTGCCTTTACAGCTATATTGTGGTATACTGTGGCTTGGTTCATTCTATTTTACCATAAAGTGCAACCCTTTTGCAATATAAAAAAGAAGGTTAGATAAAATGTCAAGAAAGAATTTACTCGGAAACGCGCTGCTTCTTTTGACGGCGGTCATTTGGGGAAGTTCGTTTGTCGCTCAGACGGTAGGAGGAAGCCTCGGTACGTTTTCATTCAACGGCATCCGTTCGTTCGTGGGTTCTGCCGCCCTGCTTGTGCTTATAATAGCATTACGGTTTATCACGGGCAAGAAGACAAAAAACGACAAAACGCTGTTTATCGGCGGGATCAGCTGCGGATGCGTGCTGTTCGTTGCCTCCACTTGCCAGCAGCTCGGTATGAACCTCGGTGTCTCAAGCGGAAAAAGCGGCTTTATCACGGCGCTTTACATAGTCATGGTGCCGATACTCTATATAATGCTGAAGAAGCCAGTGAGCAGAATGATATGGGTGAGCGTTGCGCTTGCGGTGGTCGGACTATATATGCTTTGTCTCGGAGGAGATGCGGCATTCGATTCGGCGGATCCTCTCGGAAGTATAATAGGCTCACTTTCCTTCGGGCTTGGTGAGCTTGCGACGCTTCTGTGTGCGGTGGTGTTTGCCGTCCATATAGTAATTATTGACCACTTTGCGCCGAAGGTCGATTGCGTGAAGATGTCCTGTATACAGTTTTTCGTCGTAGGCGTGCTGTCACTTCCTATGATTCTGTTTGCGGAACAGCCAACGCTTCAGGGGATAGGTGCGCAAACGATACCTTTGCTTTATTCGGGACTGATGTCCTGCGGCGTTGCCTATACGCTTCAGATGGTGGGGCAGAGAATGACGACACCCACCGTAGCCTCCCTTTTGATGTCTCTTGAGAGCGTTTTTGCGGTGATCTCGGGTATGCTGATCCTCTCCGAGAAGCATACGGTGTTCGAATATATCGGATGCGTACTCGTTTTCGGTGCGGTCATCATAGCTCAGCTGCCGACGGATAAGGGGGCTCAGAGCCCATCGGAAGCAGCGTGAGAATAACACTTTTCTTCCTATTATTATATATAGGCGTGTTTACGTCAAAAACAAGTCGTGGTGATCGGGTGCTTTCGCAGTGGAAGCCCCCGATATTTTTTGGCAAAAATCATTCGTCAAATTGCACAAAAATATGTTTAAAAATTCTCCGAAAGTTCTACATTTACCTTTTAAAAATATGTGAAAAAACTATTGCAAAATCGTGGTATATAATGTATAATAGTTCCGCTTGATGTGCGTTGAAGCGAGAGGTTGCCGTCGAAAGACGGGTAATTTTCGTGGAGTATGTCCGATAAACGGGCGAACAAAGTGACGTCATAGCAGCGCGATCCCGGAACTACTTATGTCTGCTTCACATAGGAATTTCCGGTTTTAATACGGGCGTTGATGAAACGCACGGAGCGTTGTAAACGACGTACCACGCCCCAACTATTAAATAAGGAGGCAAAAACAATGGCAGTTAAGGAAAAGATCAGAGTAAAGCTCAAGAGCTACGACCACAAGCTTATCGATGCAGCTTCTGCGAAGATAGTTGAAGTAGCAAAGAGAAACGGCGCTACCGTTTCCGGTCCTATCCCGCTCCCCACGGAGAAGGAGATAGTTACCATTCTTCGTGCAGTACACAAGTACAAGGACAGCCGTGAGCAGTTCGAGATGCGTACTCACAAGAGACTGATCGACATTCTCAAGCCCTCGCAGAAGGTTGCTGAGGCTCTTGCAGGAATCGAACTTCCCGCAGGCGTTGAGATGGAGATCAATCTTTGATCCGAGCCTGGATCAGGCAAAACAAGACAAGTGACCCTCACTTGGTCACGTTGACGCGTCCGCGAAAGCGAAAATTCAACCGCGTCAACCAATAACCTTTAAAGGAGGAAAAACAAATGAAGAAAGGCATTATCGGAAAGAAAATCGGTATGACACAGATCTTCGATGAGAAGGGCAACGTCATTCCGGTAACCGTCATTGAAGCAGGTCCGTGCTACGTAGCACAGAAGAAGACGGTTGAAACAGACGGCTACGACGCTCTGCAGCTTGCATTTGAGGATGCAAAGGAAAAGCATAGCACCAAGGCCGAGATCGGTCACGCTAAGAAGGCGGGCCTCACCCCCAAGAAGCACCTCAAGGAGTTCAGACTCGAGGATTGCACAGCGTATAACGTAGGTGACGTTATATCAGCCGAAACCTTCGCCGCAGGCGACAAGGTCGACATTACAGGTATAACAAAGGGCCGCGGATATACCGGTCCCGTCAAGAGATGGGGACACCACATCCTTCGTATGACTCACGGTACAGGACCGATCCACAGACAGCCCGGTTCTATGGGTGTTATCGACCCCGCGAGAATCTTCAAGAACAAGAAGATGGCAGGTCAGTACGGTAACGAGCAGGTTACGGTACTTAATCTCAATGTAGTTAAAATCGACAGCGAAAAGAACCTTATCGCAGTTAAGGGTGCCGTTCCCGGTGCTAAGGGCGGTATCGTGTTCATTCGCGATTCTGTAAAAGCGTAACGGAAGGAGGAAATAACGATGCCAAACATTAAAGTTGTAGATATGGCAGGTAAGGAAGTAGGAAGCATAGAGCTCTCCGACAAGATCTTCGCAGCTGACGTTGATTCTTCCGTCCTCCACTCGGCAGTTAAGGTTTACCTTGCAAATCAGAGACAGGGTACGCAGTCCACTCTCACCCGTTCGGAGGTTTCCGGCGGCGGAAAGAAGCCCTGGAAGCAGAAGGGTACCGGTAGAGCCCGCCAGGGTTCGACCCGTTCTCCTCAGTGGACACACGGCGGTATCGCTCTCGGTCCCAAGCCCCGTTCTTACCGTCTTACTCTTAACAAGAAGGTCAGAGCACAGGCTCTGTTCGGAGCTCTCAGCACAAAGGTTGCTGATTCCGAGCTTATCGTTGTAAACGAGATCAAGACCGCTGAATACAAGACAAAGAATATGACCGCTATGCTCAAGGCTATCGGAGCTGAGTGCAAGGCGCTCATCGTTCTCCCCGAGGTTGACAGCACAGTAATTAAGAGCTGCGCTAACATCCCCGGAGTAAAGACAGTTCAGTTCAACGAGATCAACACCTACGACATTCTCAATGCCGACAAGGTAGTTTTCGCTGAGGCTGCTGTAAAGAAGATCGAGGAGGTTTATGCGTAATGAAGGCTACACAGGATATCATCATTAAGCCCATCATCACCGAGAAAAGCATGGACATGCTCGCTGACAAGCGCTACGTTTTCAAGGTAATGAAGAACGCTACTAAGCCCGAGATTGCAAAAGCAGTTGAGGAAATGTTCGGTGTTAAGGTTGATGCCGTAAACACCATCAACATGAAGAAGAAGCCCAAGAGACTCGGTGTGCACGCAGGTTACACCTCCGAGTGGAAGAAGGCTATCGTAACACTTACAGAGGATTCAAAGAGCATCGCGTTCTTTGACAGCCTTAACTAATGAAAGGAGGAACTGACTAATGCCTACAATTAAGTACAAGCCTACTACACCGTCGAGAAGACAGATGACGGCTCCGTCTTTTGAGGAAGTTACCAAGTTTACTCCTGAAAAGAGTCTCATAGAGATCAAGAAGAAGCACTCCGGCCGTAACAGCTACGGCAGGATCACCGTAAGACACAAGGGCGGCGGAAACAAGATCAAGTACAGAATCATCGACTTCAAGAGAACAGTAGCAGGCGACTGCGCAACAGTTCTAAGTCGGAGGCCAAGCGGTC
>JAZMZS010000141.1:0-2733 GCA_045586105.1 Eubacteriales bacterium
GAGGTCGCTCCGTAAGGGTACGGCATTGACACCGAACGAGGCAGTATATAACAAGTATGAGCGCAGCGTAGCCTTCCCCAGTGGGGGAAGGGGGACCGCGTTAGCGGTGGATGAGGTCGCTCCGTAAGGGTACAGCATCGACTCCGAACGAGGCAGTATATAACAAGTCTGAGCGCAGCGTATCTATACCAACAGTCACTTTCTACGTAAACTGTCACGGATACTAAACCACAACGGAGCGACCTCATCCGCCTCGCAGGCTCGGCACCTGTCTCGCTGCGGCTCGGTCACGCTCGGGCTCTGACAGCCGTTTAGGCTGTCATTCACTCCCCTCGCGCGCTGCGCTTCCCACCGGGGAAGGCTCATTTGGGCGTTGCTTTTGACTATAAAAAACAGGACGGTGCTACCATCCTGTTTTTATTTTCGCATAGGAAATTACGTAAATTATGCATGCTCAGAATGCCCCTCCGCCCTGTCATCCTCGAGGGAGCAAAGCGGCTGGGGTTCCCCAAATGATGCTTGCATCGTTTGGGGGTTCGCAGCGAAGGATCTGAGGGCGAGTAGTTTGAAACGATACTATTTCTTCCCGCTTAGATTCTTCGTTTCGCTTCGCTACACTCAAGAATGACAGCGGGGTTGGAGCACTCTACACAGCGGGGGTGGAGCGTAGCAGAGCGCCGTCAGGCACTTTTTTAATTCTTACTGGAAGGAGTTGCTGCCCAGTATCAGCGAGCTGTAAGCGAAGAGCACGTCAGCTCCCGAGAAGTCGATCAGCTTCATGTTCTTGTACATAGTGAGCATATTCGCATTGATATATCTGATATCGACGATATAGACCTTGCTGTACGCTTCGGTAAGCAGGGGCGTGAGGCTCGAGCCGTAGGAATCGCGGAAGACAACGAGCGTCTTTCCTTCCTCGCCCTTCGGGTTGTCTATTCTGAGAAGGGGCTGAGTTCCCGAGAGGAAGAGGTCATATCCGTCCTTTCCCTCAAAGAGGTCGAGAGCATAGATCGGACCGGTCTTTTGCGTTGAGTAGTTATACACGGTGCAGCCGTCGAGAATATCGCTTGTTAGATACACGAGCTTGTCGGGTGCGGGGTTAAGTGCGCTCTGTCCGTAATATACGCCCTTGAAGCCCTCGAGGGTATTGTGAGTATAGCTCTGTGAGAGCTTATCAGATATCCCCATCGCCTCGGCTAACTTGTCGCGCACACCGAGGATCTTGTCTTGCGACCAGTGAGTGTCTGTTCTGTAGTAATCCTCGAGCTTGAGCTTGTCGGTTATATCGACGTAGGTCATATCGGGGAAGCGCTCGGTGATCTTGTCCTCGAGCCATGCGTAGTCGGGGGAGGGGTAAGCGTAGTCGCGGCCGAGATAGAAGTTCTTGTCGGGGATGAGAGTGAGGTAATGCTTGCCGCCGTTGTCACGGACGAATTTTTCGTAGTATACGTTGAGCTTCTCGAGGGAATTATCCACATTCGGCTCGGAGAAGTCCTGCTCTATCTTTGCGATATAGCCGTCCTCGACTGCAAGTCCGTTGTTTTCCCTCAGCCCGAGCACACCGAGCGAAAATTTCGCCTTTATTCCGCGGAAGAACTCGCGGAAGGGGAACTGATCCACCGAATAATCCTCAAAGCCGTCGATGACCGTTTTATCGACAACGCCCGACCAGGTGATCTCTTCGGGAAACTGAGCAAGCGGTCTGCGCTCCGCATCCGAGCTCTCTGCGGGAGAGAAGTATCGGAGCACACACGTCACGGAGAAGAAAGCGATGAAGAGCACGAAGCTGAGAGTTACTGTGATATTTCTTATTTTGTTATTCATTTGTGCCGACCTCCATCAGAATCTGAAGTAAAGGAAGGGGCTGAACGACCCGTCCACGAAGAATGACGTTACAACGATCAGGACTGCGATAACATACAGGGGCTCGAGCATGTTGATCACCTTCTCCAGCTTTGCGTTCTGCTTGAGCTTGAGCACGGCAGTCTTGACAAGGGGCGTTGCGCCGAGTATGCCCGCAATAAGGACAAATGCGTAGCTCGAGAGGTAGTATCCGGTCTCACCCGACCAGAAGGGAAGTCCGTTCATACCGAACATTCCGCCGAGATCCGAGAGCGCGCCCGAGATGCCGTTGCCCGAGAAAATTACAAAGCTGACGAGGATCACTATCGTAACGTATATGTGAGATACAAACGCGGGAAGACGCTCGAAGAACTTTTTGAGAGCAAATTTTTCGAGCATGAGGAAGATTGCAAAATAGAGACCCCAGATGATGAAGGTCCAGTCTGCACCGTGCCAGAAGCCTGTCAAGAACCAGACCACGAGGGTGTTTCTTATCCACTTTGCGATCTTGACCCTGTTTCCTCCGAGGGGAATGTACACGTAATCGCGGAACCATGATCCGAGAGACATGTGCCATCTTCTCCAGAACTCGGCAACGCTCTTTGAGATAAAGGGATAGTTGAAGTTCTCGAGGAAACGGAAGCCGAATATTCTGCCAAGACCTATAGCCATGTCGGAATAACCCGAGAAGTCAAAGTAGAGCTGCAGCGAGATCGCTATCGCATATACCCAGTACATCACGACCGAGGAATCGGAAGATGCCGTAAGCTGTCTTGCGAGCGCTCCGAGAGTGTCTGCTATCAGAACCTTTTTTGCAAGACCGGTTATAAAGCGGGTAACTCCCGAGGAAAAGCCCTCGAGGGTGTGCTTTCTCTCGGTGAGATCCTCCTC
>JAZMZS010000142.1:0-4654 GCA_045586105.1 Eubacteriales bacterium
TTGGCTCACAGAACGACATGGCTACGATCCGACTTCGATCTCACGGGTAACGATGTCGGTGGAGAGCACGTAGACTGCCATCTTCTTGGTGATGGGATACTCTTGGAGCATCTCCTGCTTAAGGGTCTCGAGAAGTCCCTCCTCGTTGGGGTCCTTCTTGATAAAGAATGCATTGAATCTGTTGATAACAAGTCGGGGAGTCTCGGCGCCCTCTGCCTCGAGCACGCCCTTGATGAGCTTCTCGTATCTCTCCATAGAGATCATACGGGGTACGAGGTAGTTTGCCTCCTCACGTCCCATAGTGTACTCTACTCTGATACCGCCCTTGATGGGCTTGACGTTGATCTGTCCTGCGAGAGCTGCTGCCTCGTAGCTGGACATCGTCTTCGAGTTTCCTGTAAGGTCGGTATAATCAAGAAGTATCTGAGATACAAGCTGCTGTCTTACGGTATCAGACTTGTTAGTGCAGGTGTACACGTCATAAGGGTTAGAGGTAAGCACCTGGCCGCTTCTCTTGTCGAGGCAGGCAACCTCACCCGTGTAGGTCTGCACGAACAGCATGTGTGTATCGTTCTCAAGCATCTTCTGCATGGTAAGAAGCTTGTCGATCTGATTCGGGAATACCATCTTGGTAAAGTCATCGGTGAGCTTACCCTCGGTATCATTTGCCTGCATAGCACCCGTATCAAGATTTGTTATTACGGACTGAGTCTTATCTACGAGATTCGAGATGGTCATGACCTTGGTCTTTGCCTTCTCATCGTTTACGATCTCTATAGAAAATCTTTCGTCCTTGGACTTGATGCCGCTGATGGCAGCCGCATCGTTGACCACGTATTTCTCAGGGTCGGATACGTGTATCTTAAGGTTCTGGTTTTCATCTCTCGTGACGTAGAATCCGTCACCGTTCCATATTGCATCCTCTGCCTCGGTAGATTCCGCATATGTGGGTACGCACAGACCGCTGAAAGCGCTCAAGGTCATAAGCAATGCCATGAGAGATGCTATTATTCTGTTAAATCTCATTTCATTTTCTCCTTTTCGCAAATTTACGATCTGTAGCTTATCTCGATAATAATGTTGGATACGAAGCCCACCATCTTCTGCACAAGTGTCGAGAAGAGGATTCCTACGAACATGATAACGAGCATTCCGAGAAGCGTGGAGAGAACCATGATGATGTTCTTACCCATCGAATAGTCATGAGTGACCATAAGACCGAAGAATATCAGAAGTCCTGTCCAGATCCATCCTATATTATATATAAGGCTGACCATGTCAAGCTCGTTTGCAAGTGCGATGTTCGAAAGGAGGGTTCCTATTACCAAGGTGAATATCAGAGGCACGAGCGAGTAGCTGACTGCTATGAAGACATCCTTGAAGCTTCCTTCACCGTCAAAGAGAGTGGTAAGGCACCAGTTTGCGGTAACGCAAAGGAAGAGAGGAACAAGGATAGATATCACTATCGCAAATATCGTCTGGTACTCTCCATAGGGATTTGCGATATATCCACGTCCGATGCTGTTGTAGAAGAAGACGAGGATAACAGCAATATCGATCGTTATAGCAGCTCTGACAGAACCGCGCTTCTCGTGCTTAAGATCCCAGAAGCCGTCGAAGGGATGGAAGATAACGTGCATCATGTAGAGCAGCTCTTCCTTATAAGTCTTTTTGCCGACCTTAAGCTGCGCCGCCTTGTTGACCTTGGTGTAGTACTTGGAGAACAAGGACCAAAGGAGTACGATCGCAATTACCGCAACAGGGATCAGAAGCAGATACTTGGATATCCACTCGGTACGGATCTCTCTGTATGCATTGGAGTAATTCTCGGTATCGTATGCCGACTTGTAATAGGACATTGCCTCCTCATACTTACCTTCACGGTAGAGAGACTGTCCGATACCGATGTATGCAGAGTCGAAGTTGGAGTTTCTCTGGAGAATGTCCTCCCAGTAGTCAACAGCCTTATCGTACTGACGCTGATTGGTGTTGTAAAGAGCCGCTATAAGAATGTTACCGTACTCGGTACGCTTATAAACGGTAAAGCTCTTTGCGGTAGTGTCGAGAAGAAGGAGATTATCGCCCTGATAGTCGACAGCCTTGATCTTCTTGAGGTTACCGAGCTGGCTTCCCGTATCACCGAACGCGAAGAGGAGGTTTCCGCTTGAATCGTAGGTGTAGCTCTTGGATCTGTTCTCGTCGATGATAGTCCAGGTTCCCTCGGGACCGATAGCAACGTCGACGATCTTCGATACTGCAGCGGAGGTAGCAACTACTTCTCCGACAGGGCTGTAGAAGCCGTTACGCTTCATGACCTCTTTACCTGCGGTATTGAGCATCTTTACGGGAGAGTAAGTACCCGACTTCTGACCGATAGACTTGTACTGGTCAGCAGGCTTGATGGAAGACGTGGTAATGAAGATAAATCCGTCATCATCGATGCAGATGTTGTTAAACTCGGTAGAAACATATTTGATAGAAGCTGCAAGCTGCTCGGCGGTCATGAATCGACGCCAGAGAATATCAAACTTGTTTGCAGATACTGTCTGCGCTCCGATAAATCCGGTAAACTGACCCTGCTGAGTCATAACGATGATACCCTGGTAGGTAGAGTCGGAAACGACATAGATCCTTCCGTAATCGTCTACAACGCAGGCAACAGGTCTGTAGATCGAGTCCTCGCCGAAGAGCTTGGAGGTAGGTCTTGTGATTATTCTGTCGAACACAGGCTCGTTCGCCTCAAGCGAAGCCTTACGGTCGAAAAGGACAAGACGGTTTGCGTTGGTATCGCAAATGTAAATGGTCTCTTCATCAGCGAAGATTCCGCGGGGCTCGGTAAAGGCATCGGCAACACTGTGCTCGTTTATAAAGTTCTTGATAGTGAAGCGGTGCTTGTAGTATCTGTCAAGAACGTAAACCGAATGAGAGCCCTTGTCAACTATGTAAACGTTATCGTCCTCGTCAACGAAAAGGTCCTGGAGATCGGTGTTGTCGTTGAAGGTAAGTCCCATGTAGGATGCATCTACCTGACGGGTAGGAGTGTAAGCATCGGGAGAGTTGAGCGCTTCCTTCTTTGTAGCCATGTAGGTGTGGGTCTGATAAGGCGTTGCCGCGCTTATCGGAACCGAAAGAACAGTTATCAGGCAAAGTGCGATAACGATTGCTTTTATAAACTTTTTCATGTTACCGCCTCCTTTAATCCTTCATTCCCGAAGCACCCATCGTCTCAATAACGTTACTCTGAACGATAACGAAGACTGTAACGGGAACTATCATCATAATAACCGTTGCAGCGGCACCGGCGCCGGAACGCTGGATACCACCGGTGATGATCTGCTGAATAGCGTAGTTGAATGACTTGAGCTGCTCAGACTGAATGTAGATGGAAGATCCCGAGTTCCAGAGGTTTCTGAAGGTCTCGATGATAAGGGTAAGCCATGCAGGCTTGACCATAGGCATCGCAATGACCCAGAAGGTCTTGAACTCAGAGCATCCGTCAAGACGGGCACTCTCAAGTACCTCGTCGGATACCTGCTGCTGCATGAAGGACTTCATGAGGTAAAGTCCGAGAGAAGTAGCAAACGCAGGAATTATTCTCGACAAATATGTATCGACCCAGCCGAGTGCAGACATCGTAAGGAAGTTTGTCGTTGCGGTAACGGTCTGGTGGAACATAAGTGAGAGGACAACTATCTGGAATATGGTATCTCTTCCCGGCCACTTGAGCTTTGCGAGTGAATACGCTGCCATAGAGGAGAGAAGGAGGTTACCGAACGTACCTACAAGTGATACGAAAACCGTGTTGAAGATGTATCTCGAGAGCGGAACGGTGTTCTCGCTCATAAGTCTGAACAGGTCTCCGTAGTTGTCAAAGGTGGGATTGGTTACATAGAAACGAGGGGGGAACATAAACAGCTCATCAAGGGGCTTGAGTGACTGTGCTACAACGTAGTACATAGGAAGGAACATGAATATTCCCATTATAGTAAGGAAGAAGAATATTCCAAAGTCACCGCCCGCACTTCTGTTAAGAACGACCTGATGGCCTCTGATACGCAATTTCTTTTCTTTTGCCATTTTTTACGTACCTACCTTTCTGAGGAGCTTCTTAACGAGGAAGTTAGAGCCGACCATGATCGCGAAAAGGACAACTGCGATGGTCGAGGAATAACCGATCTCGAAACGCTGTCCGCCGTAGTCATCAAGATGATGCATGATGGTATGGCAGGAATAGTTGACAGAGGGGAATCCGCAGAGCGCGGTAACGACCGCACCGAAGCCGAAGGAGTTGGTGATAGCAAGCACCGCACCGAAGAGAAGCTGAGGCTTCATCTCGGGCAGGGTGATATACCACAGCTCCTGCCATCTGTTCTTGATACCGTCAACAGCCGCCGCCTCAAAGTGGCTGCGGTTGATACCCTGAAGTCCTGCGATAAAGGACAGGAAGGAGGTACCGAGCGAGGTCCAGAGCGCGACCACGATACAAAGACCCATGGTGTAGTCTTCGTTCTGGAACCACTGGATAGGCTCCGAAATGAAGCCCATGTTGATCAGAGTTCCGTTTACCCATCCGTAAGAGTCGGAGGAGAACAGGGTCTGCCATACGAGGTAGACGGAGCCCGAGATCGAGGGTGCGTAGAAGACGAGTGTTACA
>JAZMZS010000143.1:0-3553 GCA_045586105.1 Eubacteriales bacterium
AACACACAAAATGCACTTCTCAATTGTATGAACGGAATGATATTATTTGTGTGTATATATTATATATATAAAAAATTCTCAGGAGGAATTTATGAAAAAGCTGTTTTCGGCATTTCTGGCGATCGTCATGGTTCTTTCGTGCTTTGCATACGTTCCTGTGCTTTCGATAAGCGCAGATACGGACGCAGCGGCACCCACGGTAGAGAATGCGGCGGTCCAGCAATCCCTGTCATCGGGCGAGATCACTCTCACCTATGACAAATCCACATTCCAGAATCCTGTTGCGAACGGTCCCGATCCGTACGTATACAAGGATACTGATGGAACCTATTACCTGTATGCAACCAACGCAGGTAATACGGGCTATTACGGATATACGTCCAAGGATCTCGTTAACTGGACGAGTATAGGTTTTGTGCTCAAGGCATGCGACCTTACCGTAGCATCGGGATATCAGGCATCCAACTTCTGGGCGCCCGAGGTCATCAAGTATGACGGCCGCTACATAATGGCTGTCAGCGCAAATGAGTATATCTACTTTGCATACGCTGACTCCCCCGCAGGTCCGTTCAAGACTGAGGCTAACGCTACCCCTGTATTTGATTACACGGCAATAGACGGTAGCTTCCTTGTTGACGACGACGGAAGCGTATACTTCTATTACGCAAAGGTCAACAACGGCAATACCGTATGGGGCTGTAAGCTCGATATGACTACGATGAAGCCCGTCTCGGGAACCGAGAAGCAGCTCATCGCACCCAGCTACAGCATCGCATGGGAGGCCTCCACTATCGCAGAAGGCCCCGAAATGCTCAAGCGTAACGGCACCTACTACCTTATGTACACCTGCCAAGGCTATACAAGCAAGAACTATGCAGTAGGAGTTGCTACTTGCTCTTCTCCTCTCGGCACGTTTACCAGACAGTCCAACAACCCTGTCCTTAAGGGAAGCGACAGCGACGGTATCGTAGGAACAGGACATAACTGCTACACTACTTCTCCCGACGGAACAGAGTACTGGATGCTTTACCACAAGCATGCAGGACTTAATGTTGTAAACAGCCGTGAGATATGCCTTGACAAGATCACCTTCGATTCTCAGGGCAGACTCTGCGTTGCCGCAGGACATAATCAGGGTCACCCCACCGCGGGAGCACAGAGCTATCCTTCGGGTGCGGTATCTACCCTTAAGGATGCGAAGCTTGATTCCAACTTCGCAGCTCTTAAGACCCTTCCTACCGTGTACGTTCATATGAACGACGGTTCGGATTCGGGCACGGGCTCCAAGACCAGCCCCTTCAAGTCGGTAGAGCGTGCATACAAGGCGCTTACTCCGAGCGGAGGAACCATCGTATTCCTCTCGGGACATGACTTCTCGCAGAACGTTTCTCCCGAGCCTCAGTATACCTCTAACCCCGGTATCTTCATGACCCCCGCGGGTATTACCGGACCCGTTATGTGGAGAGGTATAAACCCCGGACTCAGACTTGTTTTCAGCTACATAACCTTTAATTCCGATCACTACATCGATTCTCTTATGCTCAAGGCACACGTTTCCGCATCCACCATCGAGTGCGGCTTTAACAACGTGACCTTCGGCGAGAATCTCAGCGTTCTTCCTTATTACAGCGCAGGTGCGGATCTTGGCAGATACCCCTTGATCATAGGCGGTTACAACCAGTACGGTCTCGGAACTGCCGAGGGAGACGAGTATCTCCAGGAATCTCCCTATAAGTATATGCTCCAGAGTGCAAGACCCTATGCTAAGGTAAGCACAAACGAGGATTACAAGATCACCGTTCTCGGCGGAACATGGCGTTCCATCATGGGCGGTAACCGCAGAGCAGAGAACGATGCGTCCGTAGGACTTATCGACGCCGACGTTACTCTTACTCTCGGCGGAAACTGCGTAGTACATCCTCTCTACTCGAATTCGGGTGAGACGAACTATGCTATCTCTGCAACGGGTAACAGCGCACTTTCACCAAGCGGTACGGCAACTCTCAATATCACGGGCGGTGAGTACAACGTTCCGATCTACGTAAACGGTAAGATCGGCGAGGTTGATGTGGTCGACGGTGTTACTCACTCAGAATACAGACACCACGGCGATACGTTCTTCAACGTGACCGGCGGTAAGATCAACGGCTCGACCCTCGGTACGACCGTTCGCGAGTCTGTTGCAAGCGTAACGCAGGATTCTCTCGTCGGCATCGAGGGCGATTTCACTCTCAGAATAACCGACCTTAACGCCTTTACTTCCGCTAAGCCTAAGTTCTATATGACTAACGGCGCGATGGGCGTTGCGGGCGAGAAGACTGCTTACCTCATAGGCAAGACCTATAATTACGTAACACGCTCCGAGTTTGACACGGTCAATCTGATCGCTAACCAGAACGTGCAAAACAAGACAGTCTTTGTCAAGCAGGGCGCTACGGGCAACGGCTTTACCGTAGATAATCCCATGAACTCCATTACCGACGCATACTACCTGCTCGGTTACGAGGGAGGTACTATAGTCGTTATGGGCGACTTTACCTTCTCGGGACATTTCTACGAGCCTATCTACCATTCGGGTAAGATCACCGTGACCTCCAAGTATAACGGCACCGATTACGCCGGTGTTATCCACACGGGCGGTACCTCGAGAAGATACGGTCTTGAAGGTCCTACCACCTTTGAGAATATAGGCTTCTCTACCACCAACAGCGCAGGCTTGTTCATTATTACTAATTACTACGACTTTGAGATCGGCGAGGGCGTTGAGTGCTCAGGCTTCAACTCCAACATGATCGCAAATGCGGTTACCATTCTCGGCGGTAATCAGTCGGGCTATGCTCCGATCAAGGATACAGGCTCCGATGCTCACATTACTGTCAGAAGCGGTTCGGGCATCCTTATTGCAGGTATGAACCGTCAGACCACTGTTGCTCACGAGAGAAACGTGTTCATTGATATCTACGGCGGTGAGATCGGAAGGATCTACGGCGGTACTGTCAACGTCACCGTTGAGACCGGCGGAAACGTTACGGCGAATATCTACGGCGGTAAGTTTGTCAACGTGCTTGACTTCGGCTATCAGGTCGGCGGATACGTAACGCTCAATATTGCGGGCGGAGATTTCAGCGAATGTCCCTCCGTAGTAGGTAAAGCGGGCTATGCAAATGCAACGCTTGATCCTTCCGTTTCGGAAGCAGTAACTCCTATTATTTCCGAGTTTGATGTCGACGGCGAGGATTACGAGGTCGTATACCTCAAGGACGGCGGAACGGGCGACGGTAAGACTGCCGCAAACGCAGTAGGCACCTTCGCAGACGCGTTCGAGAAGCTCGGCGGTAACGGCGGTACGATCGTCGTTTGCGGTCCCATCGCACTTACCGGCAACATAACCGAGCCGGCACACGGCGGACAGATCGTAATTACCCAGAAGTATAACGGCGAGGATTACACGTCTCTCGGCGGAATTTCCACAAACAATGCCTCCGGTAGAGTATACTACCTCAACGGAGCTACCAAATTCGAGAATATCAGCTTTACGACCAATCCCGGTGCG
>JAZMZS010000144.1:0-11032 GCA_045586105.1 Eubacteriales bacterium
AGAGATAGAGAATTTTGCTACGGGTTCCAATGAGAAAATAGCGTATCTTGATCTGTTCATAAAAGAATATGAAAATCTCAAAGACACAACTGAGTTCAAAAAGCTTTCATCTGCCGATGAAAAAATAGATTTTATTGAAAACTCTATTCATCCCGATGAGAAAATTAGAGAAGAAATGTCAATATCCAAATATCGTAATTCTCACGGGGAAGTTGAGTCTCGAGTTACGGCAAACAGAAGATCTCTTTCTGAATCTGATTTGAAAAAGAAATTAAGAGCGTACAATTCGTTCCCGATAATTGACAAAAGTGAGGTGTACAGCAAACTTGTTGACATTCTAACCGAGTTGGGGTATACTGAAAGTGAAATCAATAACTCAAAAAGGAATACAGGTGTAACGAATGACGAACAACGATATGCTGATAAACTTGATACGTCAGTCCAATCTTGGGATGATCGAATGGGACGACGAGGAGTTAATAGCGTTGGAGAGATTCCTTTCATCAGGGAAAGGGGACAGACACGCAGAGTATCAGGGCGATCGGAGCCGTTGGGTGGATCTGACACCAGAACAGGTGCAAAAGGCTCGGGAGAATATGTGGACGGAATAAGGTATTCTGTTGTAACAGATACCGATACCGCACCGGCAATAGACTCGAAATTAAAGGCTGAGAATATCATACGTCTCGCAAACATCCTGCAAGACGGAGTGAAAAATGATGCCGAGTACGCATCTTTGTCGAGAGTTAAGGAAAACGCGGAAATAATTGTAGGTAAGTACGATACTCTTGCTCAACTCAAGGCAGAGTTAAAGGATTTAAGCTTTGCAGAAGGTAAGAGAGACACCGAGAGAATAGACAAATTGAATGCTGATATAAACAGCATTCACAGATCTCTTAATGCTCTTGAACGAGGACTTATAAGCACTCAGAGCCGAAAGAATACCGAGACAAAGAAAAAGACATCTCGAGAAATAAAGAGACTGAGATCACGACTTGAAAATCCTACCCAATCCCGCAACGTAGTGAACGGTATGGTACAATTAACGATTTCATGAGAAGGATGCAATATGAGACAACTAACAAGGGTAACTCACCCGTTATCTCCCGTATATGACGAGCACTCGCGCATACTGATACTTGGCAGCTTTCCTTCTGTAAAAAGCAGAGAGGAAGGCTTTTATTACGGTCATCCGCAAAACCGTTTCTGGAAGGTTTTGAGCAAGTTGCTTGACATAGAATTGCCAAAAACGGTCGAAGAAAAAGAAAAAATGCTCACAGAAGAGCATATTGCCTTGTGGGACGTGATAGCAGAATGCGAGATATGCGGCTCTTCGGATTCCACTATATCAAGCGTGATATCGAACGATATTTCGTCAATATCCGATACGGCTGACATAAAAGCGGTTTTTACAAACGGAAGCGTTGCCGCAAAGCTTTATGAAAGGTATGTATACCCGATAAGCAAAGTAAAAGCCGTGCCTCTTCCTTCGACAAGCCCCGCGAATGCGGCGTATTCCTTTGACCGCTTATGCAAAGAATGGAGTGTAATAAAAGAATATCTGTAAGGTCGGTTAACCGATGTATTTCCCGAGCATACTATAAAAAAGCATGCTTGGAGGAAATATGGCAGAATTAAGAAAATGTGCAATTATCGGATGCGGACAGGTGGGAGCAAGCTGTGCATATACTTTTATGCAGTCGGGACTTTTTGAAGAGATGGTCCTGATCGACATCGACCGGAATAAAGCAGAGGGAGAGGCAATGGATCTCAACCACGGTCTGCCCTTTCGCTCTCCTATGAAAATATACGCGGGGGATTATTCCGATATATCTGATGCTTACATCATCGTGATAGCCGCAGGAGCAAATCAGAAGGAGGGCGAGAGCAGGCTTGAGCTTTTGTCGAGAAATGCAAGGATACTCAGGAGCATTACCGAGAATATAGTTAGGCAGACGAGGGATGCGATTTTGCTTGTGGTCTCAAATCCTGTGGATATTCTCACCTATATGACACTGAAATTTTCGGGATACCCGCCCTCTCGCGTTATCGGCTCCGGGACGGTGCTTGACACGGCAAGGCTGAAATTTCTTGTCGGACGTGCTCTTGATGTAGATAACAGAAACGTCCACACCTTTATTATAGGCGAGCACGGTGACAGCGAGCTTGCCGTGTGGAGCAGTGCGAATATCAGCGGTATCGATATATCGGATTATGTAAAGGTGTCGGGAAAATGTGCTGATATGGAGTGCTTATACCCGCTTTACTACGAGGTCAGGGACAGCGCTTATAATATTATCAGGAGAAAGGGTGCGACCTACTATGCCATCGCCGAGGCGGTGCTGCGAATATGCGAATGCATCCTTCGCGATGAGCATAGCATTCTTACGGTATCCACGCTGTGCGACGGGCATTACGGAATAGACGGAATATGCATCGGAGTTCCCTCGGTCGTTGGCAGAAACGGAGTGGAGAAGGTGCTTGATATACCGCTTGACGAATATGAGCGTATTCAGCTCGGCAGATCCGCTCGAGCGCTGTACGAGCTTACAGAAAAGCTTGAAATAAAGAAATATTAACAAAACCCCCGTTGACAAAAAGCGCTTGAGATATTATAATTACACTATCAAAAAACTTTGGAGGTAAAAAAGAATGGTAGTTACAAAACAGTCTATCATCGGAGAGGTGCTTGATCATAACATTGAGACAGCACAGTTCTTCCTTGCTATCGGAATGCATTGTCTCGGATGTCCTTCCGCAAGAGGAGAGAGCATCGAGCAGGCGTGCGCAGTACACGGCACGGACGCAGACGAGCTCGTTCGCAAGATCAATGAGTTCCTCTCTGCACAGTAATTCTATAAACTCATATCGGTTTAATACGATATTATTTCGATTCTCTGCGTTTATAGCCGAGGCGGGATTGTCTTGATTCCGCCTCGAATTTTTAATTATATACGGAATTATCAACATGAAAACAAATGAGTGGATCATTCTCGGAGAGAGATTGTCTATGGCAGCCGAATATGTGAGGTCGGGGGCGGTTTTGTGCGATGTTGGGACAGACCACGCCAAGCTTCCTTTGTATCTCGCTCTCGGCGGTAAGATAAAAAAAGCGCTTGCTACGGATATAAACGAAGGCCCCATCAGAACTGCGGCTGCCAACGTTGCGGCATTCGGTGTCGAAGATATTGTCAGATGTATCAGGACCGACGGCTTGAAGGGGACTGAGGGACTTGGTGTCACGGACATTTCAATATGCGGAATGGGCGGTGAGCTGATAGCGGGGATATTGTCCGAATGCGATTACATAAAGGATCCTGCGATCAATCTTATTCTCCAGCCCATGTCTCACACCGAGGAGCTGCGTCGGTATCTTTATGACGAAGGCTTTGATATCAAGGATGAGAGGCTGGTGCGTGAAGCAGATAAGCTGTACGTGTTGATCAATGCTTCCTACTGCGGCAGCAGGATCGAATACGACGATACCGATCTTGTTCTCGGAAAGGTATTGAAGAGCAGGGAGCATGACGCCCTGTTTTGCGAAATGGCAAAAAGAGCGCTGTATCATCTAAAAAACAGAATGAAAAGCAGAGATGCCGAAACCGTCATGCGGGCAAAGGCGCTTTATGAAAAGCTGAAGGAGATAGTTAAGTGAATACGATCGAGCTTGAAAAATATTTTGACAGGATCATACCTCGTGAGCTGTCCTGCGAGTGGGATAATGATGGACTTATGTGCTGCTCGGATTCAAAAAAAGAGATAAAAAGCGCACTGCTGACGCTCGACCTCACCGAAAAAGCAATCGAAAAAGCACTTGAGCTTAATGTGGATGCTGTCTTTACACATCATCCGTTTGTGTTCAGAGCGCTCAGAAGAGTCACCGATAAGGAGCCGAGGACGCGAATGCTGATAAAGCTTCTTCATAGCGGAATCTCCGTCTTTTCCTATCATACACGCCTTGATGCGGTCGGCGGGGGAGTGAATGACATTCTTGCAGACCTGCTCGGAATAAAAAATACCGTTCCCCTCGGAGAAGGCGAGCTGTCTATGGCAAGGCTGGGAGACGTTGATCCCATCCCCTTCGATCTTTTTGCCGATAATGTGAAGGCTAAGCTGAAATGCCCCTCCTTGATGCTTGCCGCAGCCGGTCGGGGAAGTCTGTGGATAAAGCGTGCGGCGGTCCTAGGCGGAGCGTGCGACAAGGATATTATCAACGCTGCCGTTGCCGCCGGAGCCGATGTTCTCGTTACGGGGGATGCATCCTACAATTCCGTTATAGATGCCAACATAGAGGGTTTACACGTTTTGTGCGCCGGGCATTACTATACCGAGGATCCTGTGCTCGGATTCTTCGCTGAAAGGCTCGGGGAGCTCGGGATAGACACATATACGTTTGAGTGCGGTTATTTTGAATACTTGTAATATTCCGATTGCAATAAAAAAGGCAGGATCGTCTCCTGTCTTTTTTGTTATTGTTGAGGGCAAAGAGCTTTTTTTGACGGTGTGCGCTTTTGCGGGTCATAGCTGAAATATCTGCACTTGTATCCGCCCGAAACTACACCTTTTTTGTCGCAAAGGACGTGATCCTTTTCATAGGTAGGAACGGAATGCTCGCAGTAAGCGCAGTATTTTTCGATATCATTCGTTTGTCTTTGCTTCATGGTTGACTTCCTTCTGATTTTTATGTAGAAATATTATAGCATACCGCAGCCGGCTTTGCAATAGAAAAAAGCAAAAAGGGCAGATATGGCACCGCATACGGCTTTTATCAACAGGTATTTTCGCATGTCAGCTCCTTCGTGCGCTTCGCTTTTGACCTGGCAGTAAACACACATCCCTCCGAATCCCACACCGAAAGCGGACAGACAAAGTGAATACGGCATACTCAGCTCTCCCGCCCTTCTGCATCCGCCGCCAAGCTCAAGAATGACCGCAGACGCGGCTGAAAGAAGCTCGCTTTGACCTGCTTTGACGATAAGATCCGAAAGAACATCCGATAAAGTGTAAAAATAGGTTATAAGGCAAGCTATGTTCAATACAGCCAATGAGGTGCTTTTTGCGGATAAGCACAGTATCTCAGAGAATGCGGGCTTCGGTCGGTATGATCTGCCCGCCTTGAGTGCAGGCATTGGCGGAGGTGTGTATGAGGGGAGAAGGATCAGAGACAGTACAGCCGATGTTCCTGTGCTGACAAGCCATAGCGACACCCCCGTTTTTGCACTCGAGAACATTCCCGCACCGATCGTTGATATCACAAAAGCGGGTCCTGCGCAGTTCGATGCGGCAAGAATGCAGTCTGCCTCCTGCTTTGTCAGCTTGCCTTTTTTTGTAAGCTCGCATACATATCTTGCACCTACGGGAAATCCGCATATCATCCCGACCATACAGGGTAAAATGACCTCGGGGTTTCTTTTCAGCTTCAAAAACACCCAAGATAAGCGTTCGGTAATAAAGGATAACGCACCCGATCTTAGCAGGATGTCAGCTGTGAGCATAACGGGAAATACCGAGGGGATAATTCCGACAGCAGAAAAAACAAGCCCGTCATACACTCTTTGTGAGGTCCTCTGAGGGGAAGACAGGAACAAAATGATGCATGATACGCACAGAAAAAGAATAAGGAGAGCGCTATTGTTTTTCGTCTCTTTTTGTATTGCTTGACAATACATGATAATACACCTCGTTTCATATACATCATATGTAAGGGAGGTTTGCTGCTATGAAAAATAAAAGAAGCATTCGAGGACGCCTTTTTCACAGATCCGATGAAACGGGATGGACGGGCGCCCCTTGGGTATGCGGAGTGAGAGCGGAGATATCCTCAAACAGAGAAGCGGTGGTCACGGGGATAAAGTGCATATGCGACTATACCTCCGAGTGTATCGTTCTCGGGTACAGAGGGGGCAGGATCTCCTTTTGCGGCAGAGGACTGTCGTGCAGCTCATATATGAAGGGAGCGGTGTGCATCAGAGGTCATATCATCTCTGTGCACTATTGTGAATGATGATCTGGAGAATAATATGGTTCTTTATTGGCTTTGTCAGGTGCTCTGTGCCTGAGCAGCAGTACGAGCAGACGGTCATTGCGTTATTTCCGTCGGGGATAAGAGCGTTGTACGAAAGAAAAAAGGATGGCAGAGTATTCCTTGACTTCAAAAAGAAAGATCATATGACAGCGCTCGGGATCCTGCGGGATGCGGGTGTAGAGGCGAAATGCGAGCACGAGCATTCTCTGCTTTTGAAAGCATCAAAATACAAAAAGCGCCCGGGTCTGGCAGTGGGAATGATGATTATTATCTTAGCGGTTGTTATATCGGGAAAATTCCTGTGGTCCATAGAGCTTGTCGGACTTGAAAATGTAGATGAGCTGCGTGCACTTGAGCTTCTCGAGGAGCATGGTGTTTACGTAGGCTGCTATACGCCCTCGCTGAAGCTCAGAGAGATTTATAACGAGATACTGATCGATTCCGATGAATTCAGCTGGATCTCTGTCAACATCAGAGGAACGCACGCGGTCGTAGAGGTGCGTGAGACCAAGGGAAAAACAAAGCTGACCCCGCAAAAGGGAAAATGTGCAAATCTTGTATCTATGCAGGATGCGAGGGTAACAGCGGTACGTACATATTCGGGTGAAAGCGTTGTTGCGGTAAACGATGCGGTGCGTAAGGGGGAGCTTTTGATATCGGGTATCTACGAGGACAAGATGGGAAGAGGGGTGTGCACCTATGCACAGGGGGAGGTGCTTGCCGAATTCAAAAAGGAATTTATTGCGAAAGTTCCGCTTGAATATGAAAAAAAGTCTTTCACCGGAGAAAAAACACGGAAAATATCTGTTAAAATCTTTTCAAAAACGATAAATATTTTTAATTTCAGTAGAAATACGGATACAAAGTATGATATAATAATTGATAATGAACGTGTGAGTCTGTTCGGGATACTCGACCTTCCGCTTACAGTGAGCCGCGAGGTAGCTATGGAGTATACGGTCGGGAACGCAGCTCGCGATGAAGCGGCTGCCCGTCAGATCGCTTATGCGGCTATAGGAAAAGAGATGCTATCCTTAGCGGGAGACGGAGAAATACTCTCGGCAGAGTATAAAGAGACGCTTGAGGACGGGGTGTATGTATTGTGCGCGGATGTCTCCTTCAATGCCGATATAGCTAAGGTTCAGGAATTTGTTTATAACGAAGGGTAAAGGAATGGTAAGTAAAAGCGTATTTACCGGTTCGAGCGAAGTGACCATGGCGGTGTTCGGCTCGTTTGATGCAAATGTCAGGATCATCGAGGATGCTTTTGGCGTGAAGATCTACAACAGGGCAAAGCTCGCCGCGGGTGCGGATGAGATCACTGTCAGCGGAGAGGACGAGATCAGTGTTGAAAATGCGGCGGAGGTCCTCCGCAGACTTTCCGGTATGGTCGGCTCTGATACGGGCGTGAGCGAGCAGACGGTGGAATATCTTTGCTCAATGGTGCGGGACGTAGACAAGAAGGCTCTTGACGGCTATGACGGATGTATCGTGATAACGGCAAAGGGCAGACCGATAAAAGCAAAAACGCTCGGTCAGCGGGAATATGTGGATAAGATCAAAAGCGACACGATAGTGTTCGGACTCGGACCCGCGGGAACGGGAAAGACATTCCTGGCGGTCGCCATGGCGGTAAAGGCGCTCAGGGCAAAAGAGGTAAACAGGATCATTCTGACAAGACCCGCTGTGGAAGCGGGGGAGCGTCTGGGATTTCTTCCCGGAGATCTGCAGAGTAAGATCGACCCTTATCTGAGACCTCTTTATGATGCGCTGTACGAGATGCTGGGAGCTGAGAGCTATCAGAAGCAGATAGAGAAGAACACCATAGAGATAGCGCCTCTCGCTTATATGAGAGGAAGGACGCTTGACGATTCTTTTATAATTCTCGATGAGGCGCAGAATACCACCCCGGAGCAGATGAAGATGTTCCTGACCAGGATAGGGTTTAATTCCAAGGTCGTGGTCACGGGTGACCTTACCCAGCGCGACCTGCCCTTCGGAAAGAGGAGCGGTCTTGCTGAGGCTGTACGGATACTCGAGGGTATCGACGGAATATCGGTACACAATTTTACCGAGAGGGATGTAGTCAGACACAGGCTCGTGCAGAAGATAATCATCGCATACGAGAAATACGAAAACAAAAGAGAAAATGAACAAAAAGAGACTAAACTGAAAATAAAGAGGATCTGACGATGAACGGAAGACTTAGAATATATTTTGAGAACGAGCAGGATAAGATCAAGGTAAAATACGGCACGATGATGCTCGTCAGACGGGCGATCGAGTACACTCTTGATTTTGAGGATTTTCCGCGTGAGAGCGAGGTGTCCGTCACCTTCACCGATAACAAAAGAATAAAGGAGCTTAACTCACGTTATAGAAGCATTGACAGAGCGACGGACGTTTTGTCCTTTCCGATGCTCGGTGAGGACGAATCTCCCTCTTCATCTCCCGTAATGCTCGGAGATATTGTACTGTCGCTTGAAAAGGCAGTAGAGCAGGGAGAAGAATTCGGTCACGGTTACGAGAGGGAGCTTGCGTTTTTATGTATTCATTCAACCCTGCATCTGCTTGGCTACGATCATGAGACCGGCGAGGAAGACGAGCATGAGATGAGAAGACGTCAGAGCGCTATCGCGGCTTTGATGGGGCTTGGAGTCAAGGAAGAGGAAAAGTAAGGAGAGGGAGCGGATATGACAAAGACAGCGTTTATTTCTATCGTAGGCAGACCTAACGTAGGTAAATCCACCATGATGAATTCGATCGTCGGTGAGAAAATAGCCATAGTTTCAAAAAAACCGCAGACCACCAGAAACAGAATAATGGGAGTGTACACTACCGAACAGACACAGTATGTATTCGTGGATACCCCGGGAATGCACAAGCCGAGAACCAAGCTTGGTGACTTCATGGTAGGAGAGACAGGCTCGGCAATACGCGATTCGGATATCATAGTGCTCGTTATCGAGCCCGTTCCGAGCGTAGGAGATATAGAGCAGGGGCTTATCAACAGGATAAGATCGAGCAACGTCCCTGCCATACTCGTTGTTAACAAGGTAGATACTTCAAATCCCGAGGATATTGCAAAGACCATCCAAGCGTATGCCGAGACGTATTCCTTTGACGCGGTGATACCTCTGTGCGCTAAAACGGGCAAGGGGTGCGACGTTCTTCTTTCCGAGATAGACAAATATACAATAGAGAGCGATTGGCTATTTCCTGCGGACATGCTGACCGATCAGCCCGAGAGGCAGATCGCCGCAGAGATAATCCGTGAAAAGCTGCTTCGCACTCTTGACAAGGAGATCCCTCATGGAGTTGCCGTTGTTATCGAGGGCTTCGAGGAAAGCCGCACAATGATAAAGATCAGAGCCGAGATCTTTTGCGAAAAAGCCTCACATAAGGGAATTATCGTTGGCAAGGGCGGTGCGGCGCTGAAGCTCGTCGGCGTTCGCGCAAGAGAGGATATGGAAAAGTTTTTCGATACGAAGGTATTTCTCGACCTGTGGGTAAAGGTTAAGGAGAATTGGCGCGATATGCCCCAGAATATCAGTAATTTCGGTTATAAGAGTGAGTAAGGCATATGCTTTGTAATGTAAAGGGAATCGTGCTCAGAAGTGCGGACTGCGGAGAGAACGATAAGCTTCTTACCCTTCTTACGCACGAAAAGGGCAGGATGGTGGTCTGCGTAAAGGGCGGAAAATCCATAAAGAGCAAGCACATGCCCTCATGTGAGCTTTTTGCATATTCCGAATTCGGACTGTACGAAAAGCAGGGAAAATATTGGGTACGCGAGTCATTTCTCTGTGAGAGCTTCTTTCGCATTAGAAGGGAGCTTGAGCCGATGTATCTCGGGCAGTACCTCTGCGAGGCGGCTTGTGAATTTGCACTTTTTGATACGCCCGACGAGAATCTGCTGAGGCTGGTGCTGAACAGCCTGTATCTTCTCTGCTCGGATAAAAAGGACCGCAGGATAGTAAAGAGCACCTTTGAGCTGAAGGCTGCATCGATCGAGGGCTTTCTGCCTGATATGTCAGGGTGCGATCATTGCGGACAGATGACAGATACCGTATACTTCGAGGCTGTGGAGGGCGTTATAGTCTGCTCGGATTGTAAGGACAAGCTCAACCGCAACGAGGAGGTATACGAGAACATGGCACGCTCTCCCGTGCTTGTGCTTGACCGTTCTCTGACCGATGCGATGAATTACATAATAAAGGCACCTATAGAAAAGGCGTTTTCCTTTACATTGCCCGATAAGGAGCTTGATGTTCTCTCGTCGGTGTGCGAGACATTCCTTTTGCATCAGGTAGAGCATGGCTTCAAGACACTTGATTTTTACAACTCTCTTCAAAAACCGTTTGGAGGAAAAATATAAATGAATGTATTAAACAAGACGTTATCCGTTCTTGAATATGATAAGATCATCGACAGGCTTGCCGAGCTTGCACCGACCGAGGGAGGCGGGGAGCTTGCAAGAATGATGCGCCCGTCCGACGATATCGGGCATGTTATAAAAAGGCTTGACAAGACTACAGATGCAAAGAAGCTTATACTGCTCAAGGGCATGCCTCCATTTTACGGAGTGAAGGATATCGCAGGCTCGGTTGACCGTGCCGAGAAGGGGGCGGTGCTAAACACCGTTGAGCTTCTTGAGATCGCACGGGTGCTTACCTGTGCAAGGGTGCTTTCGGATTATATCAGAGAGGACAAGCCCTACGAAACGTCGCTTGACGAGAACTTCGGTAGCTTGATAGTATGCCGATCGGTCGAGGACAGAATTCACCGTTCTATCCTGTCCGAGGATATGATAGCCGACGAGGCGAGCTCCGATCTTGCCGACATACGAAGGAAAATAAAGTCGGCAAACAACAGGATACGCGATTCTCTGCAAAAGCTCGTATCCTCGAGCACTTATTCAAAGTATCTGCAGGAAAACATCGTGACTATGAGAAACGGCAGATACGTTGTCCCTGTAAAGGTCGAATACCGCTCCGAGATAAAGGG
>JAZMZS010000145.1:0-8187 GCA_045586105.1 Eubacteriales bacterium
GACCGAAGGATCTGAGCGGGAGAACAAGGCTCCCCTCAGGAGCGATATGTGCCTTGGGCACGTGATATGTTTGCGTGCGCAAACGTGAAGGAAGACTTTCGCTTCCGCGAAAATCGATTTTATTGTAAAACTACCGAAGTCTGAGCGTAGCGTTGCCTTCCCCCGCCGGGGAAGGCTCGCTTAGGCACTCTTCGGCTATCCTCCGAATTACAGCTTAAATACTATCCCCGCAACGGCGCCGATCGCAATAAAAGCGAGCGGGTGGAGCTTTTTGAAGAAGGAAGCCCCCGCAAACACACACGCAAAGAGGATCACCGCCTCTATGCGCACGGCTGCGATCAGGCTCTCCGCTCCCGGGATAAAGAGCGCCGCTGACAGAAGCGGTATTACCGCCGCGCAGATAAGCCCGGGAACGGCGGGTCTGATCCCGCAGAATGCCCCCGTTACGTACTTGTTCTCCGAAAATCTGGTCAGTATCTTCGATATAAGGCATATCACTATGTATGACGGAAGCACAAGCGCGAGAGTTGCCGCAACGGCACCGGGTACGCCTGCGCATTTGTAGCCTGCAAAGGTAGCCATGTTCACCCCGATGGGTCCGGGGGTGGATTCGGCTACGGCGATCATGTCGGTAAGCTCGGCTGCCGTGAACCACTCGGGGTGGTTTTCCGACATTTTCTGCAGAAAGGGGATCGTGGCAAGACCCCCGCCTACAGCAAACAGTCCCGTTTTGAAGAATTCATACAGCAACAGAAGAAAGTTAAGCATCCTTTTTCTCCTCCTTTTGCTTTTTTGCCCCTGCCCTTTCCTTGGCAAAGGAATATCCGATGCCGAGAAGGGAAGCGCATATGACCACCGGCACGGGTGATATGTCGAGAAGCATCATTACAAGAAACGCACCTGCGCCCATGAGCACGGAAAATATATTCTTCATCGTCTTTTTGATAAGTCCGACCACCGTTACCGCGACAAGAGCACACACAGCGGCACGGATGCCTCCGAGAGCGTGCGCAACGTATTCGTTATCCGCAAAGCCCGAGAGAAGCGCCGCTATCAGCACGATTATCACGATAGACGGAAAGATGACCCCGAGCGTAGAGAAAACAGCGCCGAGCCAGCCCCGCTTTTTCGTCCCGATAAAGGTCGCAACGTTGACCGCGATCACCCCGGGGGTGCACTGCCCGACGGCGTAATAGTCGGTTATCTCCTCGTCGCTTACCCAGCCGCGCTTGTTTACAAGCTCCCTCTGCAGTATCGGGAGCATGGCGTATCCGCCTCCGAAGGTGCACACACCGCACTTGGCAAATACGACAAATAATTCTAACAGCTCTTTCATTTTTTGTCTCCGAAGATCAGTTTCAGTCAAGCTTCATCACATTGAAGCGGTCGAGGCGCTTCCACTTGACAAAATAGTATGCACTCTCGCTCGCGGCGATGCTCTCGCCCGGGCGGTAGACGGTCACGCCGTCACAGCTCCAGCCCTCGGCAACGAAGCCCTCGCGCTCTGCCTCGGGCTCGGGGAATACGAGCTTCCCGCCTGCCTCGAGCAGCTGTGTGCTTCCTCTCAGCGAAACGAGCACCTGCCCCTCCGTCGGAGCCTTCTGCGAGCTGACCCTGATCAGCACCGAGGTCATCGAGCGCATTGATCCGTCCTTTCTGAACATGGGTATAAAGATCACGTTCAGCGCACCCTCTCTCATGTCGAGCAATGATGTGCTGATCTCGAATTCGGCGTCCTTGATCACCGTCAGAGGCGCCTCTCCGAGGAATTCTCCGCAGTTGAGATAAAGGTCTGCGGACACGGTCGTGGTGTGTGTGGTCGAAAGCTTCAGCTTAAGCGTGCCCTCGGCATCGGGTCTGATCACGTGATCCGCACGGATGCCGTGCAGGGTCACCTTGTCACTCTCGGGAGCCGTTCCGTTAAGCGAGAGAGATACCTTCGTTCCGCTGTCCCTGACGTATGAGCTTGCATCTATTCGCGGAGCCGTTTCCGAGAAGTGCTCGTCCAGCCATTTGACGCGCTCTCTCAGCCACCCTCGGATAAGGGCAAAATCCTCTTTCGGGGACATGCTCTGCCCATTGTTGCCCGCGGGGTTTCTTATCGTCTCGTATCTTACTCCGTTGCGCTCGTAGCAGCGCTCTGCCGCCTCGCCCATGTATCCGATGTTAAGCTCTACCCCGGATATCATGTCCTCTATTCCCTCGCGGATGTCATACCACCGCTCGGCACACACGGAGGTGAACCACGGATCTCCGAACAGCTCCTTAAACCAGGAATTCTTCTTGTCGTGTACCCAGTAGTTCGGCTTGGAATTTCCCTCGGTCATCGTGATGACGTTGCCGAGAGTACAGTCAAAGTCCCAGATGGGACCGAAGTGTATCTTTCCTCCGTCTATGTAGAAGTACATCGAGCGTGCGCCGAACTCGTTGTTTTCGGTAAAGTTCCATATCATCCAATAGTCGACAAGCGACTTCATATCGACGTACTCGGAGTAGTGCTTGCCCTTTGAATTGTAGAAATTCGGAGAGCGCACCGCGTCCTCAAAATCCTGCACGAGCGTGCGGACGTATTCGTACATTTCGGTATTGGTATGAAGCATCTTCGGGCTGTCAAGCTGAAGGGGAATGGTAAGAGCGGTCTTCCACTTGGTTCCCGTCGAATCGTAGCTCGTGCACCATTCTATAAGATAGCCCGAGGAAAAGTCGAGCTTGTCCTTGTTATAATACGGGGTCAGGTCGATGTTCGAGGCTGAGCCCCAGGTCGGAGAGAAGACGATCTTTCCCTTGCTTATCCACGAAAGATCCTCTGCAAGGCGGTCCTCAAGCAGCTCTGTGTCGACCTCCGAGAGCCCCTTATCGGCTGCGTACTCGCCTGCCACGTCCTCGGCAAACTCCTCCCAGTCAAAGGTATCTACTCTGTCCTCGGATATTCTGATGCTCTCGGCAAGAAGATAAAGCCCTCTGTACTCGCCGTTATAGTATAGCTCCACCCAGGTGGAATTGGTATGTGCAACGCCGAGCATCTCGGCAAAGTCGTAGGCAAATTTGTGGCGGAGATTGCTCGTGTCGCGCCAGTTGTTGATAAGAAGCCAGTGCTTCGACTTGCCCATTCCGAGCACGTCCGCCTTTTTGTCGAGCTTCAGCTTGTAGGAATACTTGTTCTTTGCCCGCATCTCACGGTTGTTGTAGCTGGCATTTCCTCGGCAGCGCAGCTGTCCCTCCGCACCGTCAGCATCGGTGTGATCCCCCGTAAAGGCGCTGTATCGGTCATTGAGCCCGAGACGGAAGGTACAGTCGATATATTCCTCCTTGCTCGTCGCCTGCACTCCGCCCTCGGTGGTGATGTAAACCGAGGGAAGCTCCTCGTCGGGGTAGACGACAGAATCGGGGTCTATCGGCATTTTCTTCTCTTCTGTTTCTGCCTCCGTCTCGTGCGTGTATGCCGTCTCGGGAGGCGGGGTACTGCCGCAGGAGGATAGAAGCACCGTCAGCATGGCAAGGAGCAGTGCCGTTATTCTTTTCGTTTTATCGTATAGATTCATTGAGAGTTACCTCTTTTGAAGTTGTTTTTTCGGAAAGAGTCTGTCCTCCTCGCTAAAACGCAATTCCCTCGTTCGCTTTCCATGCGAGTATCGCCGCCTTTATATCGTCAAACATGATCTTGAGATTTGACTGGTTCATGTGTGTCCAGGTGTCCCAGCCGGTCGGATATTTTCCGGCTATAGCGAGAACTCTTGCATATACGTCGATAAAGTCGCATTTCTCAGCCCGCGCGCAGAAGCGCGCCATCGAGTTGTTTGTGCGGACTATGGTCTCTGCGTATTCGGTGCGCCCGGGCAGCGGATTGCCCGAGACAAAGAACACATGCGTGTCGGGTATCAGCTCTCTTGAAAGCTCATAGAGCGTGACCATGTTTTCTATGATCTGCTTTTCGGGGAGGTTGTAATATGCCATGTCGTTGGTGGTGACGTTGAGAACCACGGCGCAGGGCTTGTATGAGGCGACAAGCACCCTGAACCATTCTATCATTTCGTAGCTGGTGCTTCCCGACACCGAATTGTTGTACACGGGGATCGATGAGGAGGCAAAGCTCGCCTCGAGCCCGTGGTAGAGCGACATGTTGCTGTTTCCGAGCACTACCACTCTGCCCTCCTCGCGGACGTAAGGACCGCCGTTCTGTGCGAGCACGCTCACCGCGCCCACGTATTTGTCGGCGTAATCCGAGATAAGGTATCTTGCATAGAAGGTCATGTCACGATCTACCGTCATGCCCTGCGGATCGACAGGACAGATAAGAGCCTCGTCCCCCGTCCATGCATTGAACTGATATGTATATCCGTCGACGCAGATACCGCCCTTCGGAATATCATTATAGCGTATCACGTCCCCCTTGCGGTAGAGACGGACCGTGCTCATGCCGAAGCGCGGATCGGTGAAGCTGACCGAATATACCTCGATGCCGCTTGCCGTCCCCTTGGCGGTACAGGGCTCGAGATGGCTGCATTCCGTGCAGGGGTAAAAGCTCATGTCTCCGCTCGTCTGCACCTCGCCCGGCGTGTGTCCCGAGGGCCTTGTGATGCTCTGCTTTTGGTACTGTCCGCAGACGGAGCACCTGTATACGTCATAGCCCTGCGATGTGCAGGATGCGGGGATGCTTTCGAGATAACTGAAGGTGTGAGAGTGAGAGGCGCCCGCGTCCGAGAAGGTCAGATCGTCAAAGAGGATCTCTGTGTGGCTCTCGGACGGGTCTGCGACAGAGCAGAAGGTCCAGACACGGCACAGGTATTTATATCCTGCCGAGAAGAGCCCGGATCCATTACCGGCACCGCTGACGTATTTCCGTCCGTCCTCCTCTACATGCTCATACGAGGATATGGGGAAGGCGACGTAGCCTGCGAAATCCGCCCCGACGCTTATCATGCCGTCCTTGACGGAGGCGCTTTTCCATTCCGTGCCGTCGATATGGTAATAATACCCCGCCGCGCCCTCTCGCAGAAAGAGAGGAGCCGAGGATGATGCCGCCTGGTCTCCGATCGCGGGTGAGGAGGAAAGATAGATATAAAAGCCGACAGAGGAGGACGAGGAATTGCGCAGTCCGCGCATGTCGACATACATCGATACCCATTCCGAGGAGGAGATATCGTCTCCGTTTGCGGCATATGCGTATAATCTCGGCTGCAGCTCCCCGCCCGGCGTGCGCAGCCTGTACATCGGGTTGCTGTTGACGGTGACCCTTCCGTAATCGAGAGCGTAGGTGTACTGCGCCCAGTCATAATTGTAGACAAAGCCGAAGCCGTCCCCCGAAAAGTCATACTTCGAGACCGTGCTCAGCCTCTTGCCGTTCGGATCGATGCATGGACGGAAGCTTGTATCATTGTATTTCGGCGCGCTCGCGGATATCGTCTGAGGCTCGGCACTCGGAGCCGAAGGCTCGGACGATGCCCCCTCGGCTCTTCCCGCGCAGCTCATAATGAGCAGAGCGCATACCGCCGTTGCCGCGGCAGAGCAGAGAAATGCACAGAGAGCCCTTGAACGCGCAGGTCTTATCCTGTTTGCATTCATGATATCTTACCTCCGTTCATGTATCCCGAGATGCTTCCCGTATAGGATGTGCCTCCCTGCACCTTGCCCGTGCTTGTGCAGCCCTTTATATCAAAGTAGCTGTAGCCCGTGATGCCTCCGCCGTACTGCTGGGTAAGGGTCACCCTGCCCGTGTTGGTACAGCCCTCGGTATATCCGAAGCCGTGCAGGGCGGTCGCCGCCGTGCCCGCAACTCCGACGATACCTCCGACGCATCTCACGCCCGTGATATTGCCCTCGTTCGTGCAGCCGATCACGGGAATGGCGCCCGCGCCGACGATACCGCCCGTCTCGCGGTGGCCTGTGACGGCGCCGTAGTTTTTGCAGTTGGTGATGCTCACGCCGTCGTAGGGAGAGGGAATATCAAACTTGTGCGAATAATAGGCAAAGCCTGTTATTCCGCCGATATATCTGCAGTTGGTTCCGATGATGTTGATATCTCCGTAGTTTTCACAGCTTACCACGGCTCCGTGTATCCTTCCGACAATACCGCCGAAGTAGCACGCCGATTCGTTTTTGGCATACTTTCCGTCTGCGGTCAGAGCTCCTCTGAAGGTGCAGCTCTCTATTTTCGATACCGCGGTGGTCTGTTGATCATCCACACAGGCTGCTCCGCCGACAACACCGCCGACGTAAGAGTCGCCCGTTATGCTCACGTAGCTGTTACAGCCGCGTACGAGCGCTCCGTTGTTCATTCCGCCCGTGATGCCTCCCGCAAAGGAATGCGAGTATGCAGCATCGAGGTGTACCGTGATCTCTCCGTAAACATCGAGATACTCTACCGTTCCCGTGATAAAGCCGAACACTCCCGCATATGAGCGCGAGGTGTTGATGTAAAGCCCCTCGATCTTGTGTCCGCAGCCGTCATATCTTCCTTCAAAGGGCACGCCTGCCGTTCCGATCGGTGTCCATGAGACTGTTTTATCGAGCGTTATATCTGCGGTCTGGATAAAATACAGCCCCTTTGTATCCGCATAGCCGAGCACCTTGTCTCTGAGATATGCGAGATCCTCCGCGTCCGAGATAAGAAACGGCTCCTCCGCGCTTCCTTCTCCCTCGAGCCCTGCGAATTCTATGCTTCTCAGCCAGCCCGCCGTCATCTGTATGAGGCGGACCGCATCGCGGTTGCTGATGCTTCCGTCACCGTTGAGATCGCACTCGCCCTCGGCTCTTTCGTCAGCCCCCGAGAGGATGCGGACAAGAAGCGTGATGTCTGCGCTTGAGAGAAGGCCGTCGCCGTTTACGTCGCCCGCCCTTGCATCGAGCAGTCCGCCCGTCGAGAGCAGAATATTAGTGAAGCCGGCGGACTTTGCGCCTATCCTGTCATAAAGCTCCTTTGAAACGGTAAGCTCTGCGTAAGGAGCAAGCCCCTCGATCGCGGTGCAGGAGGAAAAGTCTCCGCCCGAAATATTGACCTTTGTGTATTCCCATTGGTTGAGACCGCACTGCACCTTGCCCGTGAAGCGCCCGCCCGAGATGTTGATAACGCTGCCGCGGCTCGAGCCCTTATTTATGTTTCCGCCGTAGAGATTGCATATCTCTCCGCCGTATATGTCTATGTAAGCGATCCTGTCGTTCTTTGTGTCGATCTGCCTGTCAACGCCCGCGATGAGGATACCGCTTCCGCTTCTGACAGTTATGTGCGTTCCCCCGCTCGGTGCCTTTACCGGGGTCACGTCCGTGTTTTTGCCTCCGAGCAGAGAGAGGGCGCTTGCGGTGTTCGAACCGTCAAAGCCCGAGCTCTCCACACCCTCGCCGAGCTCGACGGGGTTGTAATGCGCCATGATGATCAGCCCCGCCTTGTTTTGCGTGGTGATGCGGATGTTCTCGAATACTGTATGTCCGCCGAGCATGAAGCGCCTGCCCGAGCCTCCCGTCGAGAGAGAGCCCGACTCGCGGAAGTCCTCATACCCGTGCACCTGAGTCAGCGTGACCCTTTTCGAATGTGCGGGAGCCGCAAAGGGTCCTCTGAGCGTGTATCCTCCGCAGATCACTATCACGCCGCCCTCGTCTCCGAGCGCTGTATAAGCATCCGCGAGATCTCCGAGAGGGGATCTGAATGATGAGCCGTCCCCCTCGCCTCCGTCGCACAGATATACCTTTTTCACACTCTGCTCCGCTTCGGCAAAAGCGCAGACCGACAAAATCCCGATGCCGAGCACAAGCACGAGCATCGGTATAAATACTTTTTTGATGAAAGCCTTGCCTGATCTCATTAAATAAGGCTCCTTTCGATCGTTTTTCCGAATCATGCGGCTGCTTGCCGCCGCTTTTGCACCTGCGGTGCGTGAATTGCTCCCTTCGGGAGCGCGAAATTCTGCCTTCGGCAGAGCGCGAAATTCTGCCTTCGGCAGAGCGATATTCCACCCCCGCTGTCATCCTCGAGCCTCGCTTGCATATTTTCCGTCACCGCTCGACTATCCCTCCGCGAGCCTGCTCGCTGAGGAATAGTCAGCCGAGAACCTGCAAGCCCGCAAGCGAGCTTGCAGAACCTCGGGCGCTTACGTCAGAATGTTCGCGGCGCTGACTCGGTTACGTATGTAAATACGCGCCCTCGTCCTCGCCGCTCCATTCTTCGTCTGACGAAAAATCTGCGTCGCGAGGAGC
>JAZMZS010000146.1:0-11167 GCA_045586105.1 Eubacteriales bacterium
GTCAACCCCTCCCCTTTAACGGTCATTTTTCGGGACGGGGGGTAGGTGTGGAACATTTTTGTTCCACAGAGGCGCGGAACGATTTTTGTTCCACATTTTGACGGCCTCGGGAAAAGGCGGAAGCCAAGGGCGGCGGCGAGATCACCAACGCTCCGGCTGCCAGAAGCGCGAGCGGTGCGCGTAGGTGCCGCGGCCTTCCTGCTCCTCGTGACACGCAAAACAAACGCCGACGAGATTTATATGCCGGTTGCCTGCGGCGTCGGTATAATAGCGCTGATACGCGAACTCCGGGTATTTTTTCACGGCGTAGATGTGGTGCGTCAGCACCGACGGACTATACCGCCCTGCACGTTTGCAAAAATAACACTCGTTGTGCTGCTCTTTGCGGACGCTGCGTGATAGCTTTACCCACGTTTTATCGTGGTAAAACCGCCAGATTTCGCCGTTTTTGATTAATTCCCGGATTTGTTCTACGTTTAGCATAACTCGATAAAACACAAACGCCCGCAAATGCAGGCGTTCGTATGATGACTACAGGAAGTCGTCTCCGCTTTTCGGGTCAGCCCGAAAGTTCGGCAAATGAGCCGCCGAGCGCTCTTAAACTCGGCATGGTGCAAAATCGCGGACGGTTGCCCGCTTTCTTACGAAACAACGGCGCACCGTTTCCGATGCGGCGTGTTATCCTAAACGCTTTGACTGCGCTCTCAGCAGAACCGGCGCGTTTTGCATCATATACCGCCTTTTCCCTCGTGCCGAAGCGTAGGATCGTCCGGAAAAGGTAATCGTGCTCTCACTGGTACGTCAACAGGGACTCGAACCCCGAACTCACCGGATATAAGCCGGTTACTCTGACCATTGGAGTTATTGACGCATAAGCGGCAGCCTTCGGAACTGCCGCGGCTTTTCGGGAGCCTACGCCCTGCGACTTTCGCTGTCGCCGCGCCGCACTTAACTCACGGGCTGCGGATCACCGGTCTGGTTGCAGAGGCGCGATTCGGACGCGCGATCTCGTGGTTATGAGCCACGCGAGGTGCCACTCCTCCACTCTGCGATAAGGCTGCCCCTAAGCCCGAAGGCAGCCAAAGGCGGAAAAGGAATTAAACCGCCGCGGAAGATAAGCACCGCGGTGCCGTTCGCTCTTCCGCATTTTCACTATATCACGGTTTTGCTGTTACATTCAATTACATCTTTCGGCATGGTGTCGCCTACGGCAGCCAACGCGCGAGGGTGCAGGCGGTGAACGATATGCACATAGCTGTACGACATCTTGACGGCCACGCGCTCCCAGGTGCAGCCGCAGATATAACGATAAGTCAGCAGGCGGCGCAGGTCGGCGCTGTGAACGTGTGAGATCGACGACCTGATGTCCCGACGGATCACGCGCAGGACTTCCCGCTCGGCTTCGATCTCGGCTTCGAGGTCCGCGATCTCCGCGCCTTTCCTGCCGACCTTGTCGCTGATCGCCCCGGGAGTGTGAGTGCCGCTTTCCGTTGGTGATGATACCGCGGTCGCGTCCTCGATCAGAGTGAGGAGTTCGTCGCGTTTTGTTTTCAGCGTTTTCACGCATTCGCGGTACTGTGAGAGGTATTCTTTCGCTGTCATGTCTGCCTCCCGTAATCGTCATATACTCCCGTCACCGGCTCAATTCCGAGGACAGCATATCCGTCCTTTATTCCGTCCGGAAAGCCTTCGGAAGTAAGCACGAATGTAATGCGGTACAATGCCGCTCTGCCGGTGTATTCGGCGTTTTGCGTTTCGTTAAGTTCTATAAGATCACCGGCCTTGTAGTCTCGGTCATTTCTGCGGACTTCAAAACACTTTTCGCCCTTTTCCGTAAGTGTGAAAAAACGGTCATAACATTTTACTCTGTGGATCCTCATTTCGGTTTCCTCCTATCACTTCTTCCCAATTGTCCGCCGCTTTGATACGGTCGGCGATCTTCAAAAAGTCCGCACAAATGATATTGCGGGTGATTATGTTCAGCGCCGCCGCCGTGAACCCGTCTTTGTTCGGGAACTTTTCACGGTACATATCCAGCAGCCGGTTCCGGCTCTCCACAACGTTGTCGGCAAGAATATCGACCCCGTATATACTTTCAAGCGCCCGGAGCCCTTCGCTTGCATTCCTGCAATTCTCAAGCTTTCGGCGGAAGACCTCAACAAGAAAATTACCTGTGCCGCATGAAGGCTCGAACACGGTCTTGCCGATCTCGAAGGCTTCGGGCGGCAATTCGTCGCACATCTTCTTGACTATCCATTCGGGCGTGAATACTTCCCCGAACTTCTTCACGCGATCGGTGCTTTTGATAAGGCTTTTTTCTCTTCCCAAAATATGTTGTTTAACCTCCTGAAATAATCGTTATTTCTGTTCTGATTGGCTTTTTCGAGATTTTTCAAGCAGTTGTCATAGCAGCGGTCACATATCTTTTTACCGTTCGACGCGTCAATCGGCTTGCTGCAAACGGAGCAATAGTCTTTGCTGTTGCGTAGAACTGCCGGGATTGCGCCCTGCTTGACCCTGTACTCCGCATTCTTGATTCTACACCTTGCCCGGCATCTCTGACACGTCTTGTACGGAGACCACGGCTCAAGCGGTTTCGTGCATCGGCCGCACCGACGTTCCCTGTACAGCCTTTCTTGATACTCCTTCTTTCGCTTGCTTTCCGCTTCTTTCTGCTTATCACTCATAGCGGCGTTGCGCTTCTTATTTGTCTCTTTCGCATCGTCAAGGCAGTTCGCGCATTTGGTGTGACCGCGTGCTGCTCTTTCTTTCCGGCAGTTTACACAGATACGGTTCGCCATATACCAGTAATATCGCTCTTTGTCGTATGCTCTCTTCTGTTCGGGTGTCAAATGTTTCACCTTCATTCAAATTTCAGTTGTTCGCCGACGGTTATTTTCCGCGGGCGAGGTATGTATTGCTTCCCGGTGTCAACGTCTCCGAGCTCCGACAACTCAAACTTGTCGCACTTCACGGCTTTATCGACGCGGCGGAGCGGTTTGTCCAGCTCCGAGCAGTAATACCAGTCGCCGCAGAAACAATGTGCGCAATAACGACAATAGTTCATTATGCCTCCTCAAAACGGATAATCGTCCGCCGTTGCTGCGGCGAAGCTCTCCGCGGTCATCTGCTGCTGTTCCTGTGCGGGAGCGTTCGCCTTTTCCTGCTTCTTATACTGCGGCGGTTCTTCCGGAGGAGGCGGAGCTTCCCGCGCTGTTTTCTCGCCCGTGAACGTTGCCCGCTCGACGATGATCTCGGTGATCTGATGCTCCGCGCCTGCTTTGTCGGTATATTTCCGGTTCTGGAGCTCACCCTCGAGCAGGATCATGCGCCCCTTTGCGAAGAAACGGGCGATAAACTCCGCCTCCATACGCCATGCGACAACGTTGAAAAAATCCGTGATTTTGTTCTCTTTGTCTGCCTGATAGCGGCGATCTACCGCAACGCCAAAGGTCAGCACCGGAACGCCCGAAGGCGTGGTTTTCAGCTCGAGGTCGTTGCAGATACGCCCCATTAAAATTACTTTGTTGTACATTTTTCCTCCTAATCGTCGAGAAGACCGCTCACTTCGTGGCCTTCAAACGCCGGGACGCGCCGCTGTTCGCCCGGCATAAGCCATTCGCTCGGCGGTGTTGTGTTCAGGCGGCAGCTCGGAGACGCGTCCGGGTCGTGAAACGTGCAGTTGTCGCAGTGGCAAGGGCGGCGGCGGCAGTTGTTCCGGAGAGCCATTGCCGCGGCTATCAGGATATCGCGGCCGGTCTGGTTTACGTTCATTCCTCCGCCTCCTTCCTCGGCTCGGCAAGGCTGCAAAAATCGAGCGCTTGCATCACGCTGCCGTTATGCCGTGTCTTGGTGCAGGTGCCGTAGATCGTGTCCGGTATCGAGCGCCAGTATTTACACTCTGCGCACGGCGTTATTTTGCCAAAGCGCTCGTACTGCTTTATTGCTTTGAACATACCTGCGTCACTCATTGTCATTATCCTCGCTTTCTCGTAAATTCCATATATTGATAACTTCTTCAGCACCATTATTGATTATACGAATAACTCCCTCTCCATCTTGATATATGTCACTTATACCCATGGGAGTTTGTATGCGACATTTTTCACATAGCACAGTATAATGATTTAAAATATGTCCTTCATTATTATGTCCTATTGTAAGTTGTTTTAACTTCGCTTCACCCCCGCAGAACGGGCAGGGTTTAAGTTCACTCATTGCCGCTTTCCTCGCTTTCGTTCTTATCCACTAACTTCTGCGGATTAACTCTGAATAGCAGTTCGCCCGAGACAAGCCCTCGTTCGTCTCTCAATGAATAATCTAAAACGCTATCACCGACCTTACCGAACAAGGCATTGCCAGTAAGAAAGGCGACAAGTTCTTTTACTGTCCAATCTTTAAATCTCATCTGTTTTCCTCTCTTTCGTCCATTTTAGCGCCGCACCCCGGACAATATCGTGATTTGTCGCCTGCTAATGTTGAGCCGCACGCCGAACATTTATAACACGTATATACGTCATCATCTACGTATTTCCAATGCCCGTGAACAACGGGAGCGACGTCAGCAGATGGGAAATTTTTAATTTTTCTGATCATGCGTCCTACATTACAAATCAAGCAGTCTGTGCGATGATCGCAAGTTTCACAATGAAGACTTTGGGTCGCCTCTATAAATAGTTTTCGACTAATAAATTTGCTCACGGCTTCCACCACCTTCCGAGTTTTGTGAGTTTTACGACGTTTCCGCCGTCGCCGTAGAGACCGCCGAACTGCGGGAGCACCGTGAACGTGCCCGCGTCCTTGACGATCCGCGGCAGCTTCGTCCAATCTACCACAAACTCAAACAGGCAGACGGCGTCCTGATCGTCGTAGTTCGTGCACGGCGTGCCGTAGATCGGCTCGTTTGCTTCCTCGAGCGGATTCTTGAAATCCGCGCATATAATCAGCAGCTTCGTGCCGTTCTTCAGCTCCGCCTCGAAAACGGTGCCGATCTCGGTACTGTACGCGGTAGCCAACGCCGCGCTCCATGCTTCCGAGGCGGCGTTCTGCCGACGCTGCAAAGCGAGATTTTCGGCGTACAGGTCCTTGTTTTTCTCATATGTGCGTTTCAGCTCTGCCTTGTAGTTTTCGACGGTCTTTTCCATTGCCTTGATCTGCTCTTTCTGCGCGGAGAGTTGGCCGCAGACGGAGCCGAGCGTCAGGCAGAGAAGAAGAAGCAGGATGCAGGCAATACCGAGAATTATTTCCATGATTTTATACCTCCGCTTCATTTGCCATATCGCCGAGCCGATTTATAGCGTCGACGACCTCCTGCTGCTTCGCAAGCTGAAGCATTGTCGATAACTGTAAATATTCCGTGTGCCAGTTTTCGGCTCTTATCGGCATGACGATTGCGTGAAGATCAAATCCGAGAAATAACGCTACCGCGCTTGTTTTGCCGGTGCCGATCAGGCAGTGCATGACCGGTATTTCCTTTTTTGCGCCGGATTCAATGACAGAGAGATATGCGTTTTTTACTACGACCGCGCCCTCCTCGGTATAAAACGGTCGGTAAAGATCGCCGTCTTTGAATATCATCGGCCCGGTCTTTTCGAGAATGTCGTCGCTGCAATTTTCAAATGTCGCATTTTTTACAAACTCCGGCACGTCGTTCACTGTTACCGAGATCATGTTTGCTTTATCGGCCAGCCCGAGAAAATTCAGCATTTCCATTTCGTTCATTTTTGGCATACCGTAAACCGGATAGACCGCGGCACCGTCGGAGATGTACTGCATTTTCCCGTCGTTCCAAATGACCATGTGCCGCGCGTCTTTTATGAATTTTGCGATTTTCTTATAATTCATTCTATCCCCTCCGCACTCGCTTTCAGCTTGTCGGAGATCCCGACAAGTGCCGCTTTAAACTTGGCTTTTTCTTCTGGCTCCATTGTGCCGATGATCTCAACAGCACGGTTGAACTGCTGCTGGATATCTTCGAGGCAGAACTTCAGCGCCTCCTTGCTCCCCGCAATGACCGGCTTCGGCTTCTGCGCCGCGGCGGTCTCTGCCTTGACTGCACGCGCCTGCAATTCGGAGTTCTCGCTTTTCAGCTTGTCGGCGTCCGCTTTCAGGCGCTCGGTCGTTGCGCGGAGGTTTTCGAGCTTCAGATTGTTCTCCTTTTCCGCGGCTTTCAGCTTGTCGATCTCCTTTTTCGCTTCGGCTTTTGCCGCTTTCTCGGCGCTCTTCCTGATCTCTTCCTTTTCCTCGTCTGTCATTGTCGCAACGACAGGCGCGGTTGCTTCCGCGAGTCTCTTTTCAAGCTCTGCCTTTTCGGCTTCGAGCTTCTCGATCTCTGCCGTTTTGCTCTTGCTCAGCTCGTCGGAAGTGCCGAGCTTCCCGGAGAGCGTCTCGTTCTCGAACCTCAACTGATCGGTCTCGTGCTTCAGCTCCTTGATCCTGTCGTTGAGGGCGCGGGTCGATATTTCCGCCGCTTCCCCGCTTTCGAGCATTTCGGTGCGGTCTGCGTCGTTGAGCTGTGCCAGGGCGACGAGCTTCGTTATGCCGAGTTCGCCGTATTTCCGCAGGCCCTCCGCGCCGTATGTCTCATAGGCGGTTATGTAGTTGTACGCGGCGCGTTCTTTCAGTCCGACCGCCTTTTCGGCGTATTCAGCGAACGAGCCGGTGCCGAGGTATTCGTACAGCCGGCGCTCGTTGATCTCTTTCAGACACTTTCCGACCTCGATCATCTCCGAGACAACCGTTCCCGCGTGCTGTTTCAGTTCCGCGTCAAGGCGGAAGGCGTCACGCTGCTCCGTTGACAATACGCTGTTGTTTTCCATTCCTTTTTCCTCCTGTTGTTGATTTATTCCGCGACTGCACCCAGTTCAGATGCCGCCGGTAGTGATAGAGAAATTTTCCGACTTCCGGGTCGTAGTTCCCGCCGCGCTTAAACAGCCCGGTCGTGCGGTTGTGGTCGCCGTAGCACTGCACAAAATTGAGCGTTCTCGGCTCGATCTCGAGCGTGAACCAGCTTTTCCCGTCTTTGTGCCGGATAAAAATTATATTGCTCGTTCCCTCCGCGACGCGCTTGACGTAGCCGCCAACGCAGTGATGCAGCGCCTTGCCTTCCTTGACGATCTCCGCCGGGTCTTTCGGCAATACCGCGTAAATCCCGCCGTGATGATACTCGAACCCCGCCGCGGCAAGCTGCAAGTGCCGCTTTGCAAATTTTTCGGCGGTGATGCGGTCAATTATCAGCTTCCGCTTTTCCTGCATCTCGTCGTGTGCTTTTTTCAGATCTTTCGGGAACGCCGTTTTCTGCTCATTCAGCGGAGCACCGCAGTCACTCGCCATTTCGAGGTAATCACGGTAATACCATAACCCGTGCGACTCGATGGATTTCTGAGTATCGAGGTATTCACCGATGCGGCGGGAAGAAAACGCCGGCAGCAGTGACCATATTTTTTCAAATGAAGCATATTCGCTCCCCGCTTCGACGATGCGGCGCAGATCCTCCGGCTTTTCACGCCTGTTGTCCCGGAAACGCATTGCTGCGGCTTCGAGCGAGGAGATCGTGACGTTCCGCGGGTACACGATCCGCATCAGCTCCTTCATTTTCTGCGCGGCGTTGTTTTTCTTCAGTCCGCGGAAGAACTTTTTCGGCGAACGGACGGTGAAATCCATGTGACGCGTGCCGTTGCCGGGCAGATGCTTTTCGAAGACGCGCTGTTTTGTCAACTCGCGGAATCCTGCCTTGAACAGCAGCTCGGTCATCGGCTCCTCGTTCATGCGGATGATATACGCGGCATAGTCGTTGATCTCGACCGTTGTGTCTTTTTCGACGGCTTCGAGGAACGGCCGGAGGAACGTCTGCCGCAGTTTTCCGAGACCGAGATAACAGCCGCGGCTTGTCATTACTGACATGCCGCGCGTGATTGTAGCTCCGACAGATTCTGCCGAAGTACTTACATTTGCGACGCGCATCGGCTTTTCTGCACACCATTTCCACGTCTCGCACTTGCCGGGCGTGAGCGTCGTGTTCCGCAGGTCATAGACGTACTCGGCACGCGCTCCGCCGTTTTCGCGGTAATTGTCCCAGTCGTCGAGGGCAACGATCGCCTCGTGCAGGACAACGCAGTCCGCGCTCATGACTTCCCACGCCTGGAGATAAAAGCGGTCTTTCAGGCCGCGCTTGCCGTACCAGCCTTTCCGCCTTTCAAGCACCTCTCCGCAGGTCGGGCATTCCATGAACTTCCGGGCGTTTTCCTCGCGCTCGAGTACCTCCGCCTCATAACACCCGGATGCGAGCGGTGTCTGCCTTTTCAGTTCGGGGAGCGGCTCGTAATAGTCCCACTTGCTCCCGCACGCCGTACACTCGGCATAGTAGCCGTTCGCACGCTTTCCGTGAGCGCTCCCGTCGCAGAAAAGGTCTTCAAGCGTAACTTTATGCACGGGATAGATAAAAGCGAACTTTCTGCCGTATTTTCTGATAGCCTCTTGTTTGAGATTTTCGGGCAATGACATGATATCACCGCCTTATCCAAACAGGTCGTCAAGTCCGAGGTCGAGCATCGGCTTCGTGACTGCCGGATCGTCCCGCTTGATCTTGTTTATCAGCTCGATAACGGTCTCTTTCGGGATATCACGCAGGAAGTACAGTGCCGCTTCCGCGTCTGATACCACGCCGTCGATGTGGAGATACTCCCGCACGGCTTTATATCCCGCCTGATCGGAGACCCCGCCGCCGTTTTTCCGTGCGAGGTCAGAGACCGCCTTCACGGCATCGGACAGCTTAAAAACCTTACCGATGATCTCGTTCGCGGTCGTTTCCGCGAGGGCTTCGTTCTCCATTGCCGCGAGCTGCCACACGATATAGTCGGCGACTGCCTGCTCGTGCTCGTTTCTCGCGTTCATTGATTTTCTTAATTCAGTGATGTTGATGCTCATTTTTTTGTCCTTTCATTCCAATTTCTTAAACCTTGCCGAGATATAAACGCGCCCGGTCACGGGATTGACCGATGTTATCACGTCGAGCAGCTCCCGGTCATACCGCCGCTCCAATATCCGGCGCAGCGTCTCGGTCTGCTCCTGCTTCACCGCGTTTTTCGCGCGTATCAGCTCGGCGATCTCCGCGGTGCGTTTCCGGCTGAACTTGTTGTCGTTGATGATCTCTTTCGGGCGTTTCAGATTGCGCGTGCCGTTCCAGCGGTGCAGCCCCTTCCCGATCGTCTTCGTGCGGGATTTTGCCATATACTCCGCGATACGCTCGCACCCGCGGTCGCCCGGTTCGGTGTAGATCACCGCCGCGTTGCAATATCCGCGGCGCGTCTCCGCGTCCTTCGGTTGTCTGCCTTTCCAGCACTGCTCGACTTCCTCGCGGGGAACCCCGCCGTTAATGACGACGTGGTGATGCACCCGCGTGTGCTCGCCGTTTTCCTTCGGGCGTCCGCCCTCGGTGACGTAGATCGCGCGGAGCTCGATGCCGTACTTGGCATATAACCTTTTTAACCGGTTTATAAAATTGCCGATTTGCTTCTGCGCTTCTTTGAGGGGCGGCGGCTTTCCGGCGTAGGTCGGCGTGAGGTAGTAGTCACCCGCCCCGAAATTGTGCATTATCAGCTGCCGGAGCTGGTTCCGGGAGTGCCGCTCGTTCGCCGCGAGTATGTGCGGCGGGGAGATGCGCTTCCGTTTCGCTCGTTTTTCGGGCGGTTCGTAGCTGTCGTCCATCTCGTAGAGATCGACGTCGAGGAAGCCGTCCCCGAATCTGATCTTTTTTTCTCGTATGTACTTCATTTTCCGTCCTGCTTTGTTTTTTTAAAAAAATGAAAACGGAGGAGGGAGAACGGGGGAAAAGTTAAACCCCATTACAAGCCCGCAATTGCGGGAAATTTCCCGCAAAAATCGAGTTTTTATGTTGACAGAAAACGGAAAATGTGATATAATAAATATGTTGAAATCATTGAGTTTCCTGACCTAACATTTTTCCGTCTCGACCGCATTGCAGTGCGGTCATTTTTTTGTGTCCGAGTACGCAGCGCCGCACCATGTGACACTTCCCGCGATGCAGTGATGCAGGCAGTTCCAATGGCAGGAGGAGCACACAAAACCGTGCAGGATAGCGCACTGCACGAAGCTCCCACACTCAGGCAGCGACACTCCGCATATCTCACAGACGGGCTTTTTCTCGCTCATTTTCTCGCTCCGATCTTCGACGCGAACCACGCGCCGACGCTGTTTGTCCAGTCAGCGGCCGCCTGCCGCATCTGATCCGCGCCGTACTCCTTTGACACGGTGCCGGAAAACTCGACGTACCGGCTCCGTATGCCCTCGGCAGTCTTGCACATCTCAAAACGGCTCTCGGCTCCGCTGGAGGGAATGTCGAACCGCGCCCGGATATCCCACCCGCCGACGCTCTCCGCGCCTTCCGCGACGATCTCGACCGTTGTGCTTTCTCCTCCGCGTTCCTTGTCTTTCTGCTGCCGCGCAAGTGCCGCTATCTTCTCCGCTTCCGCTTCCGTGGGATATCGCCGGGCATCTTTCAGACTTCCGGTGAGCTTCACACCGCCGAAACCGAGACCACGCTCGACGTACAGCGGAGCCGGGAGCTCGTCATTAACGAGCCGGATATAATAGGTCATGGCTCTCTCTTCGCTTTCTGCGTAAAGACAACGCGCAGCGTGTTCTTTTCAAGCGTTTCGAGCAGCATGTCGTATTTCTGCCGGAAATCGGGGTTGGTGAACGGGGGTGCGGAGAGAGCCGCATCGAGAAACACCTTCATTCTCGCAAAAATATACGGTGCTTCCGTTCCCGGGAAACCATTCACGAATGCCTGAAACTGCCGGGCGTATTCTTCAATGCCCTTGATCTCGGTTACGTTGATCTTTTGGCAGATTTCGTTGATATTGCCGAATTTCTCGATAACGTCCGCTGCGCTGCCAAATTCTTTAATATCCTGCCCGGTCATTTCTTCCAGTACGGCGCGGGATTTCCCGAACGTGTCGTTGATAATCAGATGATCGCTCATTTATCGTTCCTCCATAGTGATTTGTATTATCCTGTCATCGGGGGTTTTCATGCGGACGGTCGCCGAGCTGTCGTATTCGCTCCAATATACCGACGTTATGCGCGTACCCTTGCCGAACGTGCCGACAGCAAAGTCGCATATCTGCTCCGACAATGCCTTCCACAG
>JAZMZS010000147.1:0-1812 GCA_045586105.1 Eubacteriales bacterium
GCTCTTTTTTTATCGTATAGGAAATTGCGTAAATTATGCATGCGCAGAATGCCCCCCTCCGCCCTGTCATCCTCGAGCCTCGCTTGCATAAATTGTGCAATACGTCAGATCGAACGCGAGTCGTCGGCAATCACGTATGAAAATACGCTCACGCCTCCTCCCGCTCCGATCTTAGTCTTGCATCAATTTCTGCGTCGCGAGGGAGCGCTTGTATATTTTCCGTCACCACTCGACTATCCCTCAGCGAGCCCGCTCGCTGAGAAATAGTCAGCCGAGAACCTGCAAGCTCGCATGCGAGCTTACAGAACCTCGGGCGCTTGCTTCAGATCGAGCGCGTCTCGGTTTTCGGTTACGTATGCAAATACGCGCCCTCAACCTCGCGCTCAGATCCTTCGCTTCACTGCGTTCCGCTCGAGGATGACAGCGGGGTTGAGACTTCGTAGGGTAGGGGCTTGTCCCCTACCGCGATACAGCACAAAATAACGGGATGGGACAAGCCCATCCCCTACGCGGAGCAACCTTCATCGTTTGCGCGTAGCAGAGCGCCGTCGGCACCATCTTACAGAATTACTTTACCTTCACCCACCGCAGCTGCATTGTTCTCCCGCTCAGATCCTTCGCTTCACTGCGTTCGGCTCGAGGATGACAGCGGGGGTGGTGCTTCACCCACCGCAGGTGCATCTCTGCGCACCTTCGTGCGCATACAGAAGTTTTTTCTCAAAAGCACTTGATTTACCCGGCGTTTGGGAGTAAAATATATTCTGTATAGTTATGACCTCTTATGCGCATATGCAAAGCGGAGGAACACAAGCATTCGAAACGAAACGGATCACAAAGAATGAAATACAAGGACACACACAAAATAATAAGCCAATACACGGATGCCGACGGCGTGCTAAAGCCTGCCGCACTGCTCCGTTATATGCAGGAGGCGGCGGCAAACGCGATGATCGCCGACGGTCCCTCGTACGAGGAGCTCGCAGAGCGGGGGCTGATCTTCGTTCTGTCAAAGATCACGCTTATGATCTACGCCGACATTCACGCAAACGAGACTATCACGGCAGAGACCTGGGCGACAGAGAGCGTGCGGGCTTCCTTCAACCGTGCTTACCGCGTACTGCGGGACGGCATCGTGGTTGCCGAGGCGGCAAGCGTATGGGCGCTGCTCGACACCAACCGCCGAAGGCTCGTCAGGACAAGCGACATTGAGCTCGGCTACCGCGAGGATGCTCCGCTCGAGATCGACATTCCCGCAAAGCTCCTCCTGCCCGAGAATATGAAGCTGATAGGAGAGCGGCGGGTATGCTATTCGGACGTGGACAGAAACCGCCACATGAACAACACCGCCTACGCCGACATGATCTGCGATCACATTTTCCGCTCCGGGATCGGACGGGTAAGCAGAATGACCATCTCCTACCAGAACGAGGCTCCCTTTGGCGAGGAGCTGAAGGTGTACGCCTCGAGCGAGGACGACGTGCATTATATCCGCACCATACGCTCGGACGGCAAGGTGAACATCGAAGCAGAGGTGCTCGTCTGAGGGGCGCTTTCCACCGAGTTTTTTTCATAAAGTAAATAATAAAAATTAACATAAATCAAAAGGAAAACAAAACAAATGAAACACGAGCTTGAAAAGACCTACTCGCCCGCCTCCTTTGAGGAGCGCATATACAGCGAGTGGTGCGAAAAGAAGTACTTTACTCCCGTGATCGACAAGTCGAAGCCCTCCTATTCGATAGTTATCCCGCCTCCAAACATAACGGGACAGCTCCACATGGGACATGCACTCGACAACACCCTGCAGGATAT
>JAZMZS010000148.1:0-22298 GCA_045586105.1 Eubacteriales bacterium
TACCTATTCATTCTACTATGATCACGTTCTCTATCCCCAGCAGCTCCGCCTCTCGCCGGTCGTGGGTAACGAGAATAACGAGCTTATCCTTAGAATGCTCGCGGATGACACGGGCGGTAATATCGCGGGTATCCCCGTCAAGTCCCTTGAAGGGCTCGTCGAGGAGAAGGACATCGTGCTCAGCGAGGAGTGCTCTCGCGATAGCGACGCGGCGCTTCATTCCTCCCGAGAACTCACGCACCGCACCCGAATGCTCGGTAACGTCTATTCCGAGTGAATACAGCGTGTCCTTCGCTATGCGCTTATTATCCTCGCCTCTGCCCGTTACTGCCGTAATATTCTCCACGGCAGAGAAGCCCTCAAACAGTCTGTCCTCCTGGAAAACGAAGGATATCCTCGGCTTTTCGGCGAAGCTCACCTTTCCCGAATCGGGGCGCTCAAGTCCCGAGATAAGTCGCAGAAGCGTCGTTTTTCCTTTTCCCGACGCTCCCATAAGCGCTGTATCCTCGCCTATGACTGCCGAATATCCGTCGAGCACGGTCAGATCAACATAGCGCTTCGTCAAGTTATCGAGAGTAACGGTATTCTTCATTTTGATCTGCTCCTCTCTCCGAAAACACAGGCGACCGCCTTTTCTATCAGCACGCTTATCACGACGATCACCGCCGTGTAAGCGAGAAGCTCGGGCATATTAAAGCCGACCTTGGACAGGTACATAGCCTCGCCGACGCTTCCCTGCGGGTAGCCTATAACCTCGGCGGCGATACCGCTCTTGAAGCAAAGACCGCACGCGACCGAGAAGGAGGAAGCGAAATAAGGGATAAGATGCGGAATATATATATACTTCAGCCTGCCTGCGTAGTTCATTTTGAAAACGTCAGCCGTCTCGGTCAGCTGGGCGGGTACCGCTTCTATTCCCCGTCTGAGGGTGGAATAGATCACGGGGAAGCCCATGAGCATCGATATTATCACCGAGACGTGCTTTGACGAGAACGTGACGAGCACGAGAATAATAAAGCTTGCCACGGGCACCGCACGTACGACCGAGCAGAAGGGATCGAAAAGCACGCCTACCGCTTTTATCTTTACAGAAAGAAGCGCAAGCAGCGCTCCGAGAAGCGCAGAGAGCAAAAAGCCCGCCATTATTCTGCTGACCGAAAAGCCGATAGCCCGCCAAAAGGCGGCGGTACGTGCCTTTTCCGCCAGCACCTCGAGGGTGCGCAGAGGAGAGGGAAGAACGAAGTCCATTCCGTATATCATAGACAACGCCTGCCACATCCCTATCCAGAATATTGCCGCTATAAAAGTATACAGCGCTTTTTTGTGCTTTATCGGTAATAGTTTCATACCCACCGTCCTTGATAGAAAGAGAGTCGATCCGCTCGGCTCTCTTATCTTATTTTAGTAATAATTGCGTGCATCGTCCCCCTCGCCCTGTCATCCCTGAGGGAGGCTTACAGCCGACCGAAGGATCCGAGCGGGAAGGAACAGTGTCGTTTCTTTGCTCTCCGACTCAGATCCTTCGCTTCGCTGCGAACCCCCAAACAATGCAAGCATCGTTCGGGGAACCCCAGCCGCTCGAGGATGACAGTCGGGTTGGAGCTTTGTGTTCTCCGGCTCTATCATTGTCAGCTTACTTTGCTATATAGTAAAGCGTATCCTTCGGAAGCTCGCCGCCGACGGATGCGGGGTTGGAATTATATAGGATCTCAAGATATCCGGAGACTGCCGCCTTCATCTGCTCGCCGTCCATATATTTGATATTGCACTTCGGGATAGCGGTCTTTGCGATCTCGACGTTGGTGATGTTTCCTATCTTGAATTCAACGAGATATCCTGCGATCTTGTCAAGCTCGGTCGATACCATATCACACGACTTTTTGTAATCCTCGAGAAGTATCTTTACAGCATCGGGATTCTCGGATGCAAACTTGGTGTTAACTACAAGCACACCCGTAACGAGAGCCGCCTTACTATCTACCTTTTCCCACTCTGCGTTAAGGTCAAGCGCAACGCGAAGTCCCTCTATAGCCTTTTGTGCGTTCGTTGCCGCAGGCTGGGGAAGCATTGCGATCTGCGCCTTGCCCTGCTTGAGAGCGGCAAGCACCTCTGCAGCCTCGCTCTTGTATTCAACCGTCACGTCGGTACCGACCTTGAGTCCGTTCTTGGAAAGAACGTACTCGAGCGAATACTGAGGGGTGGTTCCCGCACCGGTGGAAACGATGGTCTTGCCCTTAAGGTCGGCTATAGACTTGATGGTGTCGCCCTTTTCGAGGATATAGAGCACTCCGAGGTTGTTGACTGCTGCGATCTGCAGCTTGCCTCCGCTGTTCTTTGCAAGAGTAGCCGCGGCGTTACAGGGAATGATTGCCGCCTGTATCTCGCCCTTGAGGAGCATGGGAGCAAAAGCATCTGCGCCCGCGTATATCTGATCGTACTTATAGGTGTTCTTAGAATCCTTGGATGCATCTCCCTTGAGAAGCCCGAGAACGCCTATCGTGGTAGGGCCGTTGAGGGTCGCGATCTTTATCTCCGCCCCTTTAAGCTCGGGGGTATCGTCTTTGTTTGTATCAGCCGTCGTGCCGGTTGCGGCGTCGGAATTCTTATCACCTTCGGGGGATTGCGTAGTGGTGCCTGCCGTGCCGCAGGAAACCACCATAAGTGCGCAAAGCGCAAGTGCGATAATTGCCAAAAGCTTCTTTTTCATAGTGTTGTTCTCCTTTTAGTCTATTTCTTTTTTTGCGTACGAGGTCTTGACGCTCACGCCCTCTACTCTGCCGACAGCGCCCGAAAGAGCACTTATCCGCCCCTCGTCACCCATGATACACAGGGTTATAAGAGAGATCGAATATTCGCGCAAGGGCAGTCCCATACGCCCGATGATGATATCCGAGTATTCGTGGAGAATTTTGTTTATCTTCTCCGTCGCATCAGCTGACTCAACTATGATACTTATACTTGCTATTCTTTTCATTCTTTTATACTACCTCCGAGTAAAAGAAAAACGGCAGTTTCCTGCCGTCGTGCTTGTAAGATAAGTATTATCCGCACTTTTTGCGATCCGAAGGTACGTCCGACGTCTCGTGCAAAGGGTGGATACAGTGTAATTATCTGACAGACCGACCGCTCGGGGGTGTTTTAACCGCCTCACGACAGGAATCATCATAGTCAGTATAGCATCCCTTCCACTCTTTGTCAATAGATAATGCAAAAGTTTGTTAAAAAAATGTCAATGTGCTGCTCTCTTTCGATCTATATCTTCTTTCTGCAGCCGTCAACGACGAAATCCTCACCTGCAAGGTATGATGCGCGGTCGCTTGCAACAAAGCATATCAGCTCCGCCACCTCATCGGGCCTTCCGTTTCTATCCATGTAAGCAAGGCGCGAGGGGGAGTGGTATCCTTCACCTATATTTCCGGGTGATACGGTGTTGACGAGTACTCCCTTTTGTGCCACCTCACGCGCAAGTGCCTTTGAAAACGCAAGTATGGCTCCCTTGGTCATTGAGTAATCCGCCATGTTTGCGATACCGTACTTTCCCGCAACGGATGCAAGATTGATTATCTTTCCGTAGCCGCGCTCCAGCATGGAAGGAAGAAACGCATAGGTGAAATAAAGCGTTCCCATGATATTAACGTCGACCTTACGTCTCCAAATACTGCTGTTTTGCTCAACGAAGGGGACGTTGTCGTCGCGGAATATTCCCGCGTTGTTTATAAGAATATCAAGTCTGCCGTATTCCCCGAGTACCTTTGCCGCGATCTCATTTACTCTCTGCTCATCCGAGACGTCGCATACGTAAGAGCTTACCCTTGCTCCATACGTCTCTATCTGTTTTTTTACAGCTTCAAGTCCTTTTTCGTCAATATCAACGATGATAACGTCAGCACCGCGCTCTGCGAGCAGCAAAGACGTAGCCCTTCCTATACCGACCGCAGCTCCCGTCACTAGTGCTATACTGCCCTCAAATTCCCTGTTCAGATCCTTGATTTGCATTTTCGAAACCTCACGATTTATTTTTTCTTTATTATATCCGCCGGGATCTCGTTTACGCAATAGCAGATACGTTACGTTATTTAGCAGAAACGATACTTTTTTTGTTATTGTCTCTTGCAATAATCCGTTGTGTATTATATACTGAAGCAAAGGAGGTGTGCCACGTGGAGACTGACAGCTTTATCATAGACGAGTTTCGCGGAGTGATGCGCGTACACGACGCATGCGGCAGATATCTCGACATGAAGCGCCGTCACTGCGCTGTCGTTATCGTTACCTGCTCGGGTAAAATACGCTTTACCCAAAACGGCAGGGCACTCATTTCGGACAGCACCCATCCCATATTCATTCCGGAAGGTGCATCTTACGTAAACGAGTGTGAGGAGGAAGCTGACAGTCTGATGTTCAGCTTTCGCACTACGAAAAAATACGAGGACATGCTGACCCTCTCACCGCTTCCCGTCGCAGAGTGCTTATGGTACTATGAAGCGATAAAAAGCGCAGGCATCTCAAAGCGCCGCGGTTACAAGCAAAAGCAGCTCTCATTGATGTATTCCATGCTCGCGGGAATGTTCTCGGCACCCGAGAAGAACGACCGTCTTGCCGCCAGATGTGCGGCAATGATAAGAGAAAATCACGCCAACCCTTCTTTTTCCTGCAAGGCACTTGCGTCAGCCCTGTTTGTAAGCGAGGCATACATTCGCCGCGAGTTCAAAAAAGAGTATCATACCGGTGTCGGGGAGTATATGAGAAGGATTCGCATGGAAAAAGCAAGAGAGCTTCTGCTCGAACGCCGCAGTGTCAAGGAAACGGCTCTGACGTGCGGCTACTCCGACGTATATCAATTCAGCCGTGCCTACAAGCAGTATTACGGTCATTCACCGAGCATGACCTGTGAGGTATAATATGAAATGGTATAAATACAATATAAATGATATGACCGAGGAATGCTACGGACACTACCTTGGCTTGATGGACCCCGAGAGGCGGGAGCGCGTGCAAAAAAAGGCACGGCGCGAGGACAGAGTACGTTCTGTCGCAGCTGAACTGCTCGTGCGCCGTGCGGTATCCGAAATTCTCGGAATAAGCGAGGGTGAGGTCGGGCTGTATTCCGACGAAAACGGCGCGCCCAGAATAAGACAAGAAGGGGTATTCGTATCTATCTCACATTCGGGAGACTATGCCGTGTGCGCCGTATCCGACCGTCCCGTAGGTATAGATATCGAAGAGATACGTCCGATGTGCGCACGTGTAGCGATAGGTACTTTTTCCGCAGGCGAAATGGAATATCTCAGCGCCGAAGAAAACGAGCTGTCGGGAGAGACTCTCGTGCGCTTTTATGAAATATGGACGGCAAAGGAAGCATATGCGAAGATGACCGGAAACGGAATGTCTCTCAAGCATACCGTAGATACGACAACCGTCCCTGTCAGGAGAGTGCATTTCGACGGATACGTGGTAAGTATAGTGTGTGAGTGAAAACGGACAACCCAAATCAGATCCATAAAAAAACACAGCTCTTTATCTCAGCAAAGAACTGTGTTTTTTATTTTAGCGAAACAGATCCGAATGACTGCCCACTCTGTAAAGCATCAAAACAAGGACACCGTCAATAACTTCATAGATAAGAAGCCAATCGGGTTCAACATGGCACTCACGGCACCCCTTGTAATTACCGCTCAGATCATGGTCACGGTATTTCTCCTCAAGAGTCTCGCCGTTTGCCAATTTCTCAATAACACCAAACAGTTTTTCAACATCCTTGCCTTGCTTTTTGGCAAGCTTCAGATCTTTTTTAAACTGCGTGGTAAACTTCACCTCGTACTTCATACGTCAAGTGCCGCTCTCAGAGCCGCCATATCACTGTAACCGATCGAATCACTGTCATTGGCAATAGCTCTGCCTTCACGAATAGCAGCATCAGTAGTATCATTCGGAACGTTCAACTTTACTTCAAAGGGAATTCCCCTCTCCCTGATCGCCTGCCTCAAAAAGATATTAACAGCGGTAGTCATATTAAGCCCCAAAGCCTCAAAAATCTTTTCCGCCTGAGCTTTGACCTCTTTATCTGTCCGAATATTCAGATTTGTTGACTCCATATACTGCACCTCCGTTATTATTATATGTACATTGTAACATATTATGTGCGCAATGTCAACATAATATATTGTTCCAAAGCCCAATTCTGCATTTCTGCAAGCATTTTACCTCTGATCATTTCACGTTTTATCCAAACGAACTCATGATCTGTTTCGTGTATGTCAGATACCCTTGAGATCACTTTCCCGTCGTAGTACGTTTGGATAGGATGAAAATAACCGATTGTCGGATGTACGGTATACGTTTCGGCAGAACATATTTTTTCTCCCACCTCAACTGCCAATCCTGCTTCTTCAAGGCATTCTCTGATTATGCAATCTCGGTGGTTTTCGTTGCCTTCTATACCTCCGCCCAGCAGGAAATATCCCTTGGGTGTTTTTACCACACCGATAAGGTCTCCGTCTGACACTATTAAATAAGCTCCCTCTCGGTCAACGTACTCGGCGTTCTCCTTGACACCAAACACTTTGTGCATATTTTCTCCTGTTAACATCCTCTTTGGCGACTCTTTCCAAGGCTCCCTCCGAGAGGGAGTTTAGCCGTTCTGTGCCTTAAAGCGTGCATCGGCAAGCTTGTTGTAGCGCTCGATTATCTCTATCTCCTTGGGGTTATAGGGTCTGAGGTTAGCTCTGAAGAGGTCATGCTGCCACTTGGTAAAGTCGTAATCGACATTCTTTGCAGGGTTATAATAATCCGCCCACAGCTGCTCCCACGGCTCGTGGGTCTGGGTCTTTCCTACGACAAATCCCCAGCACCAGCAGGAGATATTCTCAAGATAGAACAAGGGGTACAGCTCTCTTACGTCGCTGTGGTTGATTCTGTTGAGCCATTCGGTAATGAATATCGGGCGTCCAAGCTTTTTCAGCGCTTCGAGCTGAGGAACCATATTCTCAAAGGGCGTATAGCTATGGTAGCTTATAACGTCGGAGAGCTCGAGTGCGACCTTCTCGACCTCGGTGCGGGGCTCGTTGTTAAGAAGGCTTCTCCATATATCCGCGCAAAGAGGCTGGACGGGGTCCATTTCTCTTACCGCGTCAAAGAGAGTGTGAAGAAGGGAGATCGCTCTGTCTCCGGGAACGGCGATTCCCGGCTCGTTATATACGTTCCAGCAGAACACGCGGGGGTCATCTCTGTATTTGCCTACTATCTCCTGAACCATCTCTATATAAAGGGGCTTGAGCTCGGGGCGCTCGAGCACGTGATAAGCGGGGAGTGCCTTCTGCTCGTCGGTCAAGGGCAGTCTTCCCTGATGGTAACCGAGGGCATAGAACTGCTCGCCGAGCGGCTTTGGGTTAAATACGTCCCCGCGTGGAAGCTGAGCCTCGTTTGCAAGGCAGATCATAACAAGCTGCCCGTGCTTGTCCGCAAGCGAGATATACTGCTCGAGTATATTCATAAAGCTCTCGCGCTCCTGATACCAAACGTCAAACTCAACGAGATACCTGACCGTGTTAAAACCTATCTTCTCGCAAAGAGCAAGCTCGCGGTCGGCGTTCTTCAGTCTCTCCTCCGAGCCGTAGCTCTGCCACATATCTATTCTGTTTGCGCAGTCGCTGCCGATAAAGTTACAGCCGCGAAGCCATCCAAGCTTAGAATACCACTCCTGCGCCTGTTCGGGAGTCCATTTTGTCTTCATAATGCCACCTCATTTTTTTAGTATTATTCGGCAGGATCACCGCCGTCAGCTTGATTTTATCATACCGGGCAGATAATGGCAAGACATTTTCCGAAAACTCATGCGTCAGATAATGCGCATTTCGTTTTGAGATCATAACGCCGATCATTATCGGGTCCGGTCATCCGAACATAACATGTTCAAACGTTTTCAAAAAGAAAAGCGGAGAGAAGTTGACATTTCAACTTTCTTGTGCTATAATAGTTGTTGACATATCAACAACTGCTCGGCGGAATATTTCAAGCCCGCCAAGCAATACTAATTAACGTACCGTGACGGTACGGACGAAAGGCGGTATTTTATGAGTAAGATCAAGATAGTAACAGATTCATCCTCCGATCTGCTCTCGCTTGAAGGCGTGAGCTTTGCATCCGCTCCGCTAAAGATCATCACCGACGGGCGTGAGTTTACCGACGACGATGCGCTCGACGTGGTAGAGATGGCGGAGTATTTTTCCTCCTACAAGGGAAAGAGCCGGACCTCCTGTCCTAACGCCGCCGACTGGATAGACGCGTTCGGAGACGCAGAGCAGATAGTATGCTTTACCATCACAAGCGGTATGTCGGGCAGCTACAACGCCGCTTCGGTAGCGGCACAGATATACGAAAAGGAGCACGAGGGCAGACGCGTTTTCGTAGTCGACACCCTCTCGGCAGGTCCCGAGATAACGCTGCTTATCTACAGATGCGCCGAGATGGTGCGCAGAGGGGTAGAATTCGATCGCGTATGCGAGAGCATCATGCGCTACAAGGAAAGCACGGGGCTGTATTTCATGCTCAAGTCTCTGCGAAATTTCGCAAATAACGGAAGAGTTTCCCCCGCCGTAGCAAGGATCGCGGGTATTCTCGGAATATGCGTCGTAGGGAAAGCAAGCACCGAGGGCACGCTTGAGCCTACCGACAAATGCCGTGGAGAAGCAAAGTCGCTCGATACTATAGTCAAACGTCTCACAGAGGACGGGCTGAGCGTAGGACGCGTCAGTATAGCTCACTGCCAGAATACTGCAGGCGCAAAGAAGCTGCGTTCGATGATAAAGGCGCGTTTTCCCGAGGTCAAGACAGAGATACGCGAGCTTCGAGGACTGTGCAGCTATTACGCCGAGCAGGGCGGCATTCTCGTCGGCTACGAAAAGAGATAAATACACTAAGCGCGCCATGCGCCCGTTTTATGCGGGCGCATGTTCTTTTTCTGCGAAAAAAATTGCAATTGATTATTTCTTGAGCAGGTGGTATAATAACAGGTGACATGATTTTTTGCAGGTGAAGTATATGAACATTCTACACATGAAATATGCATTCGAGGTAGCGCGTGCAGGATCGCTCGGACGTGCAGCGGAATCTCTGCTCATAGCACAGCCGAACCTCAGCCGTTCTATAAAGGATCTCGAAGCGGAGCTCGGCATAACTATCTTCAACCGAACCGCAAAGGGGATGGTGCTCACCCCCGAGGGAGAGGAATTTATCGGTTATGCAGAAGGAATACTGCATCAGATAGAACAGGTAGAGCACCTATACAAGCACGGCACCCAGAACAAACAGCATTTTTCGGTCTCGGTTCCGCGCGCATGCTATATTTCGGAGGCCTTCGCACAATTCTCAAAGAGCATCCCGGAAGGCGGGGTTGAGCTGTTCTATAAGGAAACCAACTCAGCAAGGACTATACACAACATTCTCGACTCGGACTACAAGCTGGGTATTCTCAGGTATGCAGAAAACTATGACAAGTACTTCACGGCTCTGCTCGAAGAAAAAGGCCTTGAATACGAAATGATAGCGGAGTTTACCTACGTTCTCGTAATGAGCCGAAGCTCACCCCTGGCAGACATAGACGACATCTCGTTTGACGATCTGAAAAGCTACATAGAGATAGCGCACGCAGACCCGTACGTTCCTTCCCTTCCCGCCTCAAAGGTAGTGAAAAGCGAGCTTCCCGACAATGTAGACAGGCGGATCTTCGTTTTTGAGAGGGCAAGTCAGTTCGATCTGCTCTCGGAAAATCCCGAAACCTTCATGTGGGTATCTCCGATCCCTCAAAAAACACTCGACAGGTACGGACTGATCACAAAAGGATGCCGTAACAACACAAAGATCTACAAGGATATTCTTGTTTACAAAAAGAACAGCAAGCTCACGGCGCTTGACCGCGCCTTCATAGAACAGCTGCACGAATCAAAAAGCAAATATCTTTGCAGCACGGAGGAAAGAAAAGAAATATGAGCATAAAAAGCAAGCTTGCACAGCGGCAGGCGTATCGGCGCGGAGTGATGCACTGCACCTTCAACCCCGACGGTCCCGGGGTGGTCAGAATGCATCTCGTGCCCCCGAAATTCCGCCTCCTCGGCGATCCACCGTACATACTTATCCTCAACGGCTATTATCTGCTCCCCGTAGGCTATTCGTGGGCGGTCATGCTCGGAATATTCATGGAGGAGGTATGCCGTTACGACGGTATGCCCATGAGTGAGGAGGATGTAGAGGGCATCATGGAAAGCACCGTGCTGCGCACGAGAAAGGTATATTCCTCCGTCACGGCAGAGTACGTGCGCGGAGATCTTGAATGGATGCTTGACGTGCTGTTTGAGATCGCGCACGGAGGCAAGCCCGCTATAGAGATAGAAAAGATGTCTGTCCGTCAGTACTCCTCCAACATGACAGCGCCTCACCGAATGGATCTGATGATCAGCGCGATGACCGACGCCTCGGGCTGCTGGAACTGCAATCAGCGCTGTGCTTACTGCTATGCGGCGGGACAAAAGCTATCCTCCTCGCACGAGCTTTCGACCGAGGAATGGAAGGACGCGATCGACAAGCTGCGCTCGGCAGGTGTACCTATGCTGACCTTTACGGGAGGCGAGCCTACGATGCGGGACGATCTTGCCGAGCTTGTCGCTCACGCGAGGTGGTTCGTGACGCGCCTCAACACTAACGGAATTAAAATGACCCCCGCCCTCGCTGCCTCCCTCAAGGATGCGGGGCTCGACAGCGTGCAGTTCACCTTCTATTCCGCGGACGAGCAGATCCACAATTCGCTCGTCGGCGGAGAGCATTACAAAGAGACGCTTGCGGGAATCAAAAACGCACTCGAGGCAGGGCTTGACGTCAGTGTAAACACCCCTCTTTCAAGGTCAAATGCAGATTACACGGCTACGCTCGAGCTTCTTCATTCGATCGGCGTGCGGTTCGTTACCCTGTCGGGGCTTATCTGCACCGGAAATGCCAAGGGAAAGCACGAGGAAGACGATCTTAGCGAAGGCGAGCTTTTCGATATCGTAAAGCATGCAAAGGATCTCTGCACCCGTAACGAAATGGAAATGGACTTCACCTCCCCCGGGCTTATATCAAAGGAACTGCTCGAGCAGGCGGGAATAAACGTCCCTATGTGCGGAGCGGCTCTGTCAAATATGGCAATAGCACCCGACGGCAAGGTGATCCCCTGCCAAAGCTGGCTCGGAGAAGGATCTGAGCTCGGCAGCATTCTCACTGATGACTTCTCCGACATATGGAACAGCGAAAAATGCATCTCACTCAGATCCATGAGCGAGGAGCAGGCGCTATGCTGTCCGTTCAGAGAGGAGGGCTGACCGTGGGAAGAAGAAAAAAGAATTACGACCGCGACAAATTTTCAGAGAAATACATAAAAAAGCACCGCACCTTCCCCGTGGGAAAAACGGTACTTCTCGTGATCTGCCTGATAGTGCAGATCGCTACGGTAATTGCAGTAATACTCTATAAGCCCGAGCCTCAGGACGTAATAAAGGAATACAAGGTCACGGTCGAGCCGTGCGATGACGGCTCTCTTGACATTTATTATTCCTTCCTATGGGAGGCGGTAGACCCGAACGAGCCTCTCAGCTGGGTCGAGATAGGAATGGCAAACCGCGACTATACCGTCTACGACACCTTCGTTTCGGATAACGTCAACAGCCTTGAGAAATACGCCGAGGAAGGGTACGTTTCTCTCAGGCTATACTTCAAGCGCACGTACGTAGGCGGAGAGAAGGTAGAATTTTCATTCAAGATAAACCAGCACCGTATGCTGTGCGAGGACGGAAACGGATATTTTTATCAGTTCGTACCGGGGTGGTTCAACAAGATACCCGTAGAGCATTACAGCTTTGAGTGGAAGGACTCTATGCACCTGCTCTCATCAAATGCCGACCGAGAATCGGTATCCCATCACGTATGGGAGGGTGCGCTTGAGCCCGGCGGCTATGCCGCCATGATCGTGCGCTACGGCAAAGGTGCCTTTGCTTCTCCCGCTACCGTCCCGTATGAAGAATTCGACGACAGCGGATGCTTCTCCGAGCTCGGGTCGGAAAAGATCGGCGTAGCGATCGTCGCTCTGGTATTCGTTTTCCTGATCTGCTTAGTGCAGGTGACCGTGATCGACAGCTACGTATCCTACAATCGCGGAAGAGGGTTCCTCGTCAGATACGGTCATAACGTTCATCTGTACGGAAGAACAAATCCGGCATACAAGAAGGCGCGTGAAAAGCGCGAGACGATGCATTACGGCCACGGCCGCAGCTTCGGCGGAGGGGGCGGGTGCGCCTGTGCGTGTGCCTGTGCCTGCGCCTGTGCGGGCGGAGGACGCGCGGGATGCTCTCAAAAGGACACCTACTCCCCTTCACCCGTTGAAAAGCACCTCGGAGCGACCGGCAAAGAGGATGCCTCAAGCCGAAAAGCGTTTGCGGAGTAACTTTCGCCTACTAAAAAAATGCGCTCTGCAAAGCAAGCAGGCGCATTTTTTTGCGCAACCTCACGCATACTATCATCAGTATATCCCGGAGGTCAACGATGAGAAAAACGAAGATAGTATGCACGCTCGGGCCGGCATCCGAGACGGAAGAGATGATAGAAGCTCTATGCCGCGCGGGCATGAATGCGGCACGGATGAATTTCTCGCATAACACGCACGCCGACCACAAAAGGCGTATTGAAGCCGTCAAAAGGGTGCGGGAGCGGCTCGGGCTTCCAATAGCGGTAATTCTTGACACAAAGGGACCCGAATACAGGATCGGGACCTTTAAAAACGGAAAGATATCTCTGAGTGAGGGCGAAGGCTTTATCTTTACAGCGAGAGATACCGAGGGAGATAAGAGCATAGTCTCGGTAAACTATAAAAACCTCCCGAACGAATTGAAGAAGGGTGACAGAATACTGCTTAACAACGGTCTCCTTTCTTTTGCCGTAGAGAGCGTCGAAGGAGAGGATATCAAGTGCAGAGTCGAATGCGGAGGGGAGCTCACCGACCGCAAGAGCATGTCATTTCCCGGCAAGGTCATGCACCGTCCCTATCTGTCCGAGCAGGACAGAGAGGATATACGCTTCGGCGTGGAGTGCGGGGTGGACTTTATCGCCTGTTCCTTCGTATCCTCAAAGCAGGATCTTGAGGACGTTGCAGATTACCTGAATGAGATCGGTGCCGAGGGGATCGGTCTTATAGCGAAAATAGAAAACCGTGCGGGTGTTGACAATATCGACGAGATATGCGCTGTCTGCGCGGGAATAATGATAGCCAGAGGAGACATGGGCGTAGAGATCCCGTACGAGCAGCTTCCGCACATTCAAAAGAAGCTGATAACCAAGGGGCGGATGCTCGGGAAATTCGTCATAACCGCAACCGAGATGCTTGAAAGCATGATCCACAACCAAAGACCGACGAGAGCAGAGATATCCGACGTAGCCAACGCCGTTTACGACGGAACGAGCGCGGTGATGCTGTCTGGAGAAACGGCGGCGGGAAAGTATCCCGCAGAGGCGGTAGAGGCTATGTCGCGAATTGCGGAAACGGCAGAAAGCACGATTAATTACACGAAACGTTTTTTGAACGCCAATTCGGAATTCGACCCGCACGGAGTCACCGATGCTGTCTCGCACGCCGCCTGTACGGTTGCAATAAGCACGGGAGCGCGTGCGATAGTCGCCTGCTCACTCTCGGGAAACACGGCTAAAATGGTGTCACGCTTCCGACCGCCCGTCGAGCTGATCGCTCTTACCGCAGACGAGAGGACGAGACGCAGTCTTTCCCTCTCATGGGGAGTTATCGGTGCAAAATGCGAGCTGCTCGCATCCTCCGACGTGCTGTTCTACACCGCAAAGAAGACGGCGCAGAGCATTCTTCCTCTGAAGGAGGGGGACCGTCTCGTCATCACGGGCGGCGGCAGGACGGGCGAGAGCGGAAGCACCGATCTTATCAAGATAGAAACGGTATGACACAATGCGTCCGAGTGCACTTCAATGAATCGGCTCCGCCGTGAATTGAAGCTAAAGCGGTCCCTCGGTCACCTTCGTGACATCTCCTTTTTCATAATAGAGCCAAGGCTGCGCACAGGGCTCGGCGGTTGATGCCCGCCGCATGACCCCTACCGTAATAAAACAAATGTAATAGAACGGAAAACCAGCAGGATTGGACATTGCCGCAAAAGCAGCCGCGATAAAAAGCCGTATTTCTTTTGCTGCAATAAAAAGAGAGGCAGACCGCACGTTACTCGTGTGATCCGCCTCTCTTTTTATCGTTTATTTATTTATGCCTTCTTTTTCTTCTGATTCCAAAAAGCTATACCGGCAATACATAACAGAACCCCTGCCTGCGGAGCACCTACATAGAAGGCAACACCTGCAAGTATGAAGCAAATGACCGCCTTTCCCTTACCGCCGCCTGCAACCATCTCAAGCATCTCGGCGGAAAGCTCTCCGTCCTCGTCTATCATGCCCTTGTCTACAAGTACCTTCTCCGACTCAGCCATGTAATCGAGGTAATCCTCATATGTTGCATCTACACCGTATTCTATGAGAAGCTTATATGCATCCTCGTGGTTGCCGGCTTCGGCATACTTTGCTACGAATGCTTCGTCATGGATAAGGGTGTTCATTCTTTCAATATTAGCTGTAGTCATGTTTTTTATCTCCTTTGTTTTGTGTTGATTGGATTTTGTTGTGTTTTTGTTTTCTGTCTGTATATACACAAAAGCAAAAGAAGTGTTACAGCCGCGGATCAAATAAACCGTATATTATGAAAAATTCAGGACATTGCGCGGAAAACGTTTCCCGCAAAGGACAGGCACAGGTCTGCCTTAAGCGTCAGAGTGCCGTCGGCGTTGATCGTAAAGCGTATTTCGGATACGCTGTCTCCCGCAAAGCCAGCGAAGCTGATCTTCTCCACCTTCAGCACAAGCTCGCTGCCGCTCACGCTGTAGCTTCCGTCATATTGTCCCATTCCGACGCCGAGATTCTCAATAAGCACGAAGCTTCCCTTTTCATCAAAGGTCAGAGTAGGACGATATGGCTCGCTGAATTGCTCGTCATTGACATTTTTGTATGCAACACCCGTTTTGATCGGGAGCTTCGGAGCTTCCGTCACGGAAGAGGCGGCAGTCTGCGTATCCGAATCGGTACCGGTCACGGGCTTCGGTGATTGCTGTTCTGTAACAACACCCTCGGTCTTCTGCCCGCTTTTTTTCGTTTCGTCATCCTCTGCAAAATGTCTTGTTTTTATCTGCGTGCAGGCGCAAAGTGAGATTGCTGTTATAAATGCCATAGCAAGTGCAATAATTCTTTTCATACTTGTTCTCCTCATTCGGTTCGTCAGGTCTTTATTTCAAGGTATCACACGTTGCGTCAATTGTCAATACCATAATAATTCGGTCTGCAAAAAAGTCTTGATCGCGGCTTTCTGCGGCTCGTTTTATTACGTTGTCAGTCCTCGGTATTTATTTCGTTATAGAAATCGAGGAATTTCGTGATAAGAAGCTGCTCCTTGTCCGCTCTTTCATTATAGTAGTCGGTAGCGAACACAATGGCGGAGCCGAAGTAGGGGGCGATATATCTCGTGATCCTGCCGAGTCTGCCCGAGCAATGGAAGTGAACCTTTGCGTTTTTGACGTTTTTTTGCAGTTCAATAACAGAGCCGAGAGCCTCTACTACCTCTTTCTTCGTATTGACGGGGGTGACGAGCTTGATTATATCGACCTCGCGCTTTTCTATCTCAAGCGCAAGAGAGACTATCTGCTCGGTATTAAGATAAACTCCCGTATGGGTAGACATCAGCACCTCTCCTCCGAGAGAATGCACCTTATCTATAACACTTCTCTGTCTCGAGACGATCTCGTCGTCAAGCACGACCTCCTTCGGGTTTGCCGTGATAAAGGGGTATTTTTTTGCATCCTTTCCCTCGAGCGTTGCGCGGGGATACTGACAGAAGGTATATCCCTGCATATCTATTCCCGCAGCACCGACCTCAACGGCGCGCACGAGCTCCGCCATTCGCTCCTCGCTCGTGTTCTTTACGGTAACTCCCTTCGGGAGGTTGTTATAATGCACAGCAAGAATGGGAGAATCACACTCTCTGAAGATACGCTCGAGCGACTCGGGCTCACGCTCCTTGCCTTCAAGCAAGGAAACGTGCAGATCGAATGCACACGCGCCCTCGCGCTCGCAGGCTTTTATCGTGGATACCGCGCGGTCTGCCGTTGCTTCCTTAACTACACCTATGATGATCGGCTTTCCCGATTCCGAGAATCTTACGTTTTTCATATTGATATCCCTCCAAGCAGACTTTGTTTTAGTATATCTAAAATATATCTTAGCGTTTTTTATCGGGTTTGTAAATGTACGAGACGATAATTTTTTACTTTTCGTTCTATTTTCGGACACTTTTTTCTCCCGCTTTTTTGTTGACTTTGAGACGGTTATTATATATAATAGATATGTTGTACGTATAAGTGCAAAATAATGACGGCAGTTACAGGTGATGATATGACGGATAATCTCATTACTTTGCTTGAGACTCGCATGAGTACCTTCTCAAAGGGACAAAAGCTCATCGCAAATTTTCTCATCCATAATTACGACAAGGCGGCGTATATGACCGCATCAAAGCTTGGCGTTCTCGTCGGCGTATCAGAGTCGACCGTGGTCAGATTCGCGATCGAGCTCGGCTACGACGGGTATCCCGAGCTTCAGCGCTCTCTGCAGGAGCTGATACGCACGAAGCTCACCTTCAATCAGCGTATCGAGGTCACGAACAAGCGTATCGGAAACGGGGACCTGCTCGAGAAGATGCTTCTCTCGGACGTTGAAAAGATAAAGACCACCCTCGAGACGATCAGCCGTGAGGACTTCGAGCGGGCGGTGGAAAAGATCATAAGCGCAAAGGCGATCTACATTCTCGGTGCACGCTCCTCCGCTTCCCTCTCGACGTTTCTTTTCTTCAATCTCAATCTGATATTCGACAACGTCAGATACGTGCAGACTACGAGCGGAAGCGAGATATTCGAGCATATTCTGCCGATAAGCGAGGGAGACGTGATGATAGCGATAAGCTTCCCCCGTTATACCTCCCGTATCATAAACGCAGTAGACTACGCACGCGAGGTCGGGGCTAACGTAGTTGCCATCACCGATAACAAGAATTCCCCCATTGCGACCAAAGCCACCGAGGTGCTGATAGCTCAATCGGACATGGCTTCCTACGTTGATTCGCTCACGGCTCCGATGAGCGTGCTCAACGCTCTTATCGTTGCTATCTCAAGAAAGAGACAGAACGAGATAAACGCGCGCTTCGACAAGCTCGAGCGCATCTGGGAAGAGTACGACGTCTATGCCAAGCTCAAGTAACGCCGTGAGGATCGCCGTTATAGGCGGAGGTGCGGCGGGGCTTCTCTGTGCCGCCGAGTGCGGTGCGGCGGGCGCTGACGTTACCCTCTACGAAAAGAACGAAAAGGTCGGGCGAAAGCTTGCTATCACGGGCAAGGGCAGATGCAATCTGACAAACGACTGCGAGCCCGACGAATTCATAAAAAACGTGGTATCAAATCCCCGTTTTCTTTTGAGTGCGATATACGGCTTTACCCCCGCGGACACCATGGCGCTCTTCGAGAGGCTCGGGGTCGAGCTCAAGGTGGAGCGCGGAAGGCGTGTTTTCCCCGCCTCCGACAAAGCCTACGATATAGTTGACGCGCTCTGGAGCTACGCTAAGAAAAACGCAAGTATAAAGCAGGAAACGGTAAAGAGCCTCACCTTCTCTGACGGTCGTGTGACGGGACTCGTCACCGACAAAGGAGAGTATTCCTACGACAAGGTAATAGTTGCGACGGGAGGCAAGTCCTACCCGCTGACGGGCTCTACGGGAGACGGCTACGGATTTGCAAAAGCGGCGGGACACACGGTAACACCGCTCAACCCCTCGCTTATTCCGCTGACCTCAAAAGAGCCTATATGTCCCGCGCTCATGGGCTTGTCGCTTAAGAACACCTCGCTGCGAATAATCCACGATAAAAGCGGCAAATGTATCTACGAGGACTTCGGTGAGATGTTGTTTTGCCACTTCGGAATATCCGGACCCATGGTGCTGAGCGCAAGCTCGCATCTTTCAAAAATACACCCCTCCGAATGCACGGCGGTGATCGATATGAAGCCAGCGCTTGACGAAAAGACTCTTGATGCGAAGCTTCTCTCGGTATTCGGAGAAGCGAAAAACAAGGACTTTGAAAACGCAATAAGACCGCTGATGCCCGCGAAGCTCGCGGAATATATGCCAAAGCATCTCGGCATAGACCCGCACAAGAAGGTAAACGAGATAACGAAGGATGAGCGCCGCCGTTTGCTCGAGGCGCTCAAGGCTCTGAGGATCAAGCTCTCGGGCTTCCGTCCGATAGAGGAAGCGATAATCACGCGCGGCGGCGTCAACGTCCGCGAGATAGACCCTAAGAGCATGAGATCAAAGCTATGCGGGGGGCTGTACTTTATCGGCGAGGTGCTTGACCTTGACGCCTACACGGGCGGATACAATCTGCAGATAGCGTTCTCCACTGCCATAGCAGCGGCAAGAGACGCAGCTTCCATATTTTAACAAGAGGAGAAAAAACATGATCAAGATAGCGATAGACGGACCGAGCGGTGCGGGAAAAAGCACCCTTGCAAAAAGAATAGCGAAGGAGCTCAACATCATCTACATCGACACGGGAGCGCTCTACAGAAGCGTAGGCCTCTGGGTATCGAGAAAGGGGATCCCGACCGAGGACAAGGCGGGCATCATTGCCTCACTCGAGGGGATAAAGGTGGAGCTCGGCTTTGACGCGGAGGGAAATCAGAGAGTATATCTGTGCGGCGAGGACGTCTCAGGTCTTATCAGAACTCCCGAGATAGCCAAGTACGCTTCAAGCGTATCCGCGATCCCCGAGGTAAGAGCGCTTCTTTTCGGTATGCAGAGAGAGATCGCTGAGAAGAACAGCGTCGTTATGGACGGACGCGACATCGGCACGGTCATACTTCCTGATGCGGACGTAAAGATATTCCTCTCGGCTTCGGACAGAGCGAGAGCGGAAAGAAGAGCGAAGGAGCTTGCCGAGAAGGGTGAGACGGTCTCGGTAGACGAGATCCTCGCACAGATGAAGGAGCGTGACGAGCGTGACGCTAACCGCGAGATCGCTCCCGCAGTTGCCGCGCCCGACGCGATACCTCTTGACAATTCTCAGCTCGACCTTGACGGAAGCGTTGAGGCGGCGCTCGCGATAATCAGAGAAAAGCTCGGAAAATAAGAGAGATAAAAGAGATAAAAGAGATAAAAATGAAAAAACTCCGTTTTTACGCCGTGGCAAAAAAGATAGTCGGCCCCTTATTAAAGCTGACGATGCGTATCAAGGTACAAAATCCCGAGACCGAGCACAAGAGCGGCGAGGGGCTCGTGGTTTGTGCCAATCACACGCATATGTTCGACTGCATCGTGCTCGGCGTGGCGTATATGACGCGTCAGCTTCGCTTTCTTGCCAAGGCTGAGCTGTTCCGCATTCCTCTGCTGAGCTCTCTTATGAGAAGCCTCGGCGCGTACGGGGTCGACCGCAAGGGTGCGGACGTCGGTGCGGTAAAAAAGACGATCGCCATGCTCTCCGAGGGAGCGACGGTAGCTATTTTTCCTCAGGGAACAAGGCACCCCGGAAAGGAGATCTCGGACACCAAGTTCAAGAGCGGTGCCGCAATGGCAGCGTATCACGCACACGTGCCCGTACAGCCCGTGCTTATAAAGGTGAAGGACAGAAAATACAGATTTCTCAGAAAAAAGACCGTCATATTCGGCGAGGCTCTCAGCTGGGAGGAGCTCGGCTTTCGTGAGGGGGAGCACCCCGATTACGCACGTGCGACCGAGCTGATCCGCGAGCGCATACTTGAGCTTGACCGAAACAGCTGAGGTGCGAGAGATGAGTAAGGTTACCGTAGCAAAGAACGCAGGCTTTTGCTTTGGCGTTAAGCGTGCGACAGACAAAATAGAGCAAAGATGCGCCGACGAAGACGGCACGCGGCTCTACATCATAGGCGAGCTTATCCACAACGGCATCTACAACGCGGGGCTGAAGGCGCGCGGCGTCGAGATAATCAAGGTCGAGGATGCGCCCAAGATCGCCGCAGAGAGCGACGTTGCGGGTCGGTGCGAGGTATATATAAGAACGCACGGCATCCCGCGGCAGGACGAGGAAGCACTTCGTGCACTTGAGGCGGAGCATCAGAATTTTGCGGTCAAGGACATGACCTGTCCATTCGTCAAGAGAATACACAAGATAGCGGACGAGCACACGGGAGAGGACACGCTCTTTTTACTGCTCGGCTCACATAATCATCCCGAAGCGGAGGGCATTCTCAGCTATGCTAAGGGTGAAAAAGAGGTGTTTTCGAGCGCGGACGAGCTTGAGGGTCTTCTTGAAAATCACCAAAACGTGGATAAAACAGTGGTTTTTGCCGCGCAAACGACACAAAATTCAATAGAATATAAAAAATGTAAAAAAATTATCGAAAAAGTATATACAAATCCGATTTTTTTTGATACAATATGCAGTGTGACGCAAGACAGGCAGAAAGAAATACTCGATCTTGCCAAGGCATCCGACGCGGTCGTAGTCATCGGAGGTAAGGAAAGCTCCAATACGGGTAAGCTTTTCGAACTCTCTCATGGCATATGCAAAAACACCGTGTGGATAGAGCATCCGAGCGAGCTTGACTATGCTCATTACATTAATTATTCCCGTATAGGGATCGCCGCAGGAGCATCAACTCCGCACGGCATAATAGAGGAGGTAGTAAACAAAATGAACAATGAAATGACCCAGGAAAACTTTGAGGCGATGCTCGAAGCATCTCTCAAGCCATTAAATACAGGAGACATCGTAAAGTGTATCGTTACTTCGATATCCGGCACTGAGCTCAATGTTGATCTCGGCGCTAAGGTTACGGGCGTTATCGTAAAGAACCAGATCACAGACGACCCCAATGCGAAGCTCGAAGACATGTTCAAGATCGGCGACGAGTTTGATGCTTTCGTCATCAAGGTAAGCGATATCGAGGGTATGGCTACTCTGTCAAAGAAGCGCGTTGACCTTATCAACAACTGGAACAACATCGTAGAATACTACAACAACGGCACTCTCGTTGAGGGTAAGATCGTCGAGGCTGTCCGCGGAGGCGTTATCATCGTTATCGACGGCGTACGTATTCTCGTTCCCGCAAGACACACCGGTCTTCCCATGAATGCTGATCTCGCTACTCTCGTAGGCAAGACCGAGCAGGTCAAGATCATCGACATAAACGATGCAAGAAGACATGCATATGCATCCATCAAGGCTCCCAAGATCGAGGCTAAGAAGGCTCTCGAGGAGGCTTTCTGGGCAAGCATCGAGGAAGGCAAGCACTACACCGGTAAGGTAAAGAGCATGACCAGCTACGGCGCATTCGTAGATCTCGGCGGCGTTGACGGAATGGTCCACAACACCGAGCTTTCCTGGAAGCGCATCAAGCATCCCTCGGAGGTTGTCGCTATCGGCGATGAGATCGACGTTTGGGTAAAGGAATTCGACGTAGAGCGCAAGAGAATTTCTCTCGGCTACAAGACTCCCGAGATGAACAGCTGGTACATATTCGTAAACAAGTACCAGATAGACGACGTAGTTCCCGTTAAGATCGTAAGCATGATGCCCTTCGGTGCTTTCGCTGAGATCATCGACGGAACCGACGGTCTTATCCACATCAGCCAGATCGCTGACAGAAAGATCTCCAAGCCCGCTGACGTGCTTGAGATCGGTCAGGTAGTTGACGCTAAGATCATCGATATCGACACCGAGAAGCAGAAGGTATCCCTCTCTATCAGAGCACTTCTTGCAGATCAGGACGAGGTAGTTGAGGATGCAGCAGAAGAGGCTGTTGAGGCTGAGGATGTTGAAGCTGAGGTTGCTGACGCCGAGTAATTTATAATTACAAAAGCACTTAACTGAATAACAACATATCGCGGCGGATGCACGTCTGCCGCGTATATGCCGGTGTGTTGGAATTGGCAGACGAGGCGGACTCAAAATCCGTTGGTAGCGATACCGTGCGGGTTCGACCCCCGCCACCGGCACCAGAAAAAACCATCCTGCGGGATGGTTTTTTCAGCTAAATTCGTCTTACGACGAGCTAAATTCCCTGCGGGAGCTAAATTGACCTGCGGTCAGCTAAATTGCCTTCGGCAGCTAAGGGAGAATTTAATTTAGCCGTGAGCATGG
>JAZMZS010000149.1:0-6225 GCA_045586105.1 Eubacteriales bacterium
GGTATCGTTATCAATAGTACCGTTTTTAAAGGATTTTACTTCAACTGAATAAGGGAAATTCTCAGAGACAAGTCCATTTTGGTTTCCTACTATCTTATAATAAGTAGTTGAAGTGGTGTTTGAAGCAAATCTTAGTTCAACAGAGTCTGAGGAGCTGAGATAATCGTCGAGTACTTCAATAAGGAAATAGACATTGTCAGAATCATAAGAAGAACGAACTGAGCATTGTGCCTGTGACATACTTCCTATAAAGATCGCCTCGGTATTTTCTTCCCAATCCGCAGAATTTCCGTCCAAAGTTGTAGTCTGGCTGTAAGCGGTGATGTTGTGATTGAGGGAAAGCTCCATGCATGCGAGCTCCATACATTGCGCCTCTACATCCTCGGGGCTGTTACCGTCATCAGAAACAAAAGCTATTCTATGACCGTCAAGGATCTCGCTCGAGCTCCAGAGATTACTTGTTCCGGTGCTGATCTTAAAATCCTGGCTGAGGATATGTGCTGTAGTATCGGCAACTTTATACTCTACCTTACATGTGTTATCGGTGTGTGTAATGATCACTTCTCCCGAGGGGAACTGGCGAATGTAGGGACCTGCTCCTCTATCGACGTTCAGAAGCTTATCCGCAGGCCCCTCCTCGGTTCTTCCGAGCGGAGTTGCCCAGTTGTCATGTGAATATCCGATAGAAAGCTGGAATATCCCTCCGTTAACAGGATGAGGTGCGAAATGAAGATTAGATTCTACAACAAGAGCTATTGATCCGTTGTTGAGTTGTGTGGCGACAGGCATCTGATCGTTCATCCAGTCTATCTCTTCGGTTACACCTGTGTATTTGTTCGTAGCAGTCAGGGTACCTATCTTTTGCTGCATTACTCTCCAGGCAGCGTAAGGGTCATCGGGATCAACGTTATGACCTGTCACATTGGGAGTCCATGTATAACCGCCGTCATAGGAACGGATAAGAGAAGAACCCGATGAGCGCACATCATAGTTATAGCCGTAAAGATCGGTATAAGTAGCTGTAGAAGTGAAATAAATCTGTATCTCTCCGGAATCCAATTCCAGAAGCGAAGGCTCCCAAACCATTCCTGTATAAACCGTAGACTCTTCACTCCACGTCTCGCCGTTATCTGTTGATCTTTTGGTTACAAGAGTGCTTCCATCCATTACTCCGGAATAAGCTGCCCAGGATACAGGGCGTTTTGCGATACAGCAAAGGATATCGCCGTTGGAGAGAACTACAGCATCGCATGTTGCGTAATAGTAGGTTCCGTCAGATACACAAAAAGGAACAGCCTCAGACCAGTTAACAAGATCCTTCGATTTTTTATAATAAACGTCGGGAAGGGTTCTTCCTGTGTTGTAAAAAAGTATGTATGACCCGTCACTCAGTTTTTTAAGTCTCGGGTAATGAGAAGTACCGGTGCCCAGCTCCTCGGGCGAAAGAAGCTGCATCGTGCGGAAGTCGAGCTCCAAAGTAGATCTGTCGGTAACACTTTTGTGAGAATCGATAGAATGCACCTCGGTGTTCAGCTCGGTAATAGAGTGAATGTGCGGTGTATCTGTTGATGCAATAATTACAAACGATAAACATGCTGTAATGAGAATTATTGCAGCAATCGTACAAATAAGCATAAAGTGCTTTTTACGGTTAGGTGTTTTCATATTAATTCTCCGTGTTAAAAACCTTAAGTTTAATTAAAGAATGAATGCTCGAGGTCGTTATCGACGCCTGAGTATGTAGAAAGAATGGCTTGCACATAGGGATTTACAGAGTCTGATCCATTGCACTGACGTGCTATGTCAAGGATCGAACGGCTGATGCACTCTCCGTAGAGCGTGTACTCATTACCGTTATGATCAAAGGTAATATAAGGTCTGTAGGTCACTTTTTTGTTCATTTCGTTTTCATTGAAATTAATAAGAACAGCCGTAAACACTTTATCTCCATTGTCCTTTTCCTCGTACCAGTGTTCGGTCAGAGCTTCCTTGTCATAAGCGACACTTTCACCTATTTTATCGGACGTAAGGAGAAGAGGATTGTCAGCATTGATAGAGGAGGAGAATGCGGCTATCGTACCGACCTTCTTTATCTTAACAGATGAGGGGACATTATTGAGGTTAACAGCACTCTTGAATCTGAGACCAGAATTACCTGTTATTCTGATAGCAGTTCCGATATATCTCGGGAATGCACCGGATAAACCAATGTCGGTAAATGAATTGGAATTTGTATCGAGCATTATAACAATATTGCTGTCATTCAAATAGATCGTTGCGAGAACCTTAGAAGCTGTTGTGTTGATCGGAACGAACACCTTTCCTCCGTAGTAACGGTAGTTGACAGTAACGCCGCTAACCTCAACGTTACGAGGCTTGGAAGAGGTTGTTATGCCATAGCCTCCGAAGCAAGCAGTATTCGAAAAGCCATTTTTAACGATCTGTGTATCGAGTCCATATGCATACTCAGCGGAAACCGTTGTATTGTATGTGTAATTTATGTTTCCTGCAGGATATCCGACGGTCTGGAGTGCTTTTACACTTCCCTTCACAGTTCCGCCCGCAAGAATGACCTTAGTGCTTCCGCTGAAGGTGGGATTTGCGGTATATCCGTTTGCAGAAGTAGATATTCCGCCTGTTCTTGACTGTGCGTAAACAGATCCTGTAAAGGTGCCGCCGGTGATAATGAGCACACTGTTACCGCTTACGCTGTTCATTCCGTTGGCAGAGGTACAGTCTTGTGTCTCGCCTGTCGAAGTTGCTTCAAACGTACCGCCGTTCACAACGATAGTCATATCTCCGGAATAATGTCCGAGAGGCGCTGTCATTCCGCTTCTTCTGTTACCACCCTTGACGTAACGCCAGTTACCGCTGTTGATCTCGATATAGCAATCCTTCGACGAGCAAAGATTTGCATATGTGGTATTGGCGTTTACTGCAAGAAAACCTGCAAGAATACCGTAGCTTGTAGTCGCGGTCTTTGTACATGTGACATTCTTTCCTATAACGAGATCGTTATATTGCGCTACCATAAACTTATCAGCTGCTGTGAGATTGAACTTAATATTATCGATATCGACTGCGCAGTAAAGATAAATATCATATCCCGTATTTATGATCTCCGTACCCTTCAGTCCTTTGATCGATATATGCTTTGCATCTGATTTTATATGCTCGGTCGAAGAGAGTGTTATGTTATCGCAAATAATGATAGTACCGTTTTCATTAAGCGACTTTGCTGCTCTTGCAAGGGTTTTGACCGCGTTGCTTTGAGTGTCGCCGTAAGCATTGTCATTTCCTGTTGAGGATACATATACGGTGTCGTACTTGTTGACCTGATTATATGAGATCTTAGGACAAAGAGTCTTTGCGGCATTGGTTATGCTTGCGCCTGTAATGCTGTCATAGCTGAAGGTAGTGCTACCGTCGGTGTTGTAAAGCTTAGGGAGCACGTAAAGAGAATCGCTAAAACCGATATTTGCAAGCTCCGATCTCTTGAGACGTATCTCAGCCATATAGCCGACGTCGATGTTTGAATCAGTGCCGATCGAACCGCTTACGTATTTGGATACATCAGCTGTGTAGGGATAGGTTTTGGATACAAGACCGTTGGGTCCGATCACAATGTTGTAATTATTTGTATTCGAGGTAGATGCCGCAATGCATATTTCGACCTTATCTGAGGATGACAGATATTTGTCAAGAACCTCAACAAGGAAATATACATATGTATCATCGTACGCAGATCTTATAGAGACCTGTGCCTGAGAAAGGCTTCCTATAAACAATGCTTCGGTATTCTGCTCCCAGTCAGCGTTTTTACCGTCAAGGGTTGTTTTTTGCTTTTTAGCTGATATATTATGGTTGAGCGCATGCTCCGAATAGCTGATATCAAGATCTATTTCAACAGGTTCCTCAGAAGATGTGTCAACAGAGTTACCGTCGTCCACAAGCATTGCTATCTTGTGAGAAGAAATGACAGCAGATGAGCTCCAGAGGTTCTTTACCTTGGGATCAAACGAAAAATCCCTGAGATAGGTGTGGCCGGTAGTATCGAATATCTTATATTCAAGATACGATGAGGTGTTGGTATGAGAAACAATGACCTCTCCCGAGGGAAACTGTGATATGTAAGGACCTGCAGCTCTGTCTACATTAAGAAGTTTGTCCGCGGGGCCCTCCTCGGTCATTCCGAGAGGCGTAGCCCAGTTATCATGCGAAAAGCCGATAGAAAGCTGATACTTTCCACCGTTTACAGGGTGATCATTGAAATGGATGTAAGACTCAGTAACAAGCGCAATACTGCCGTTGTTGAGCTGAATTCCAACAGGCATTTGGTCATTGAAGAACGGAACTGTCACTTCTTTTCCGGTCGCTAACTCCGTTACTGTCTTTTCACCGATCTTTTGCTGCATAACTCTCCATGCAGCGTAGGGATCATTTTTATTTATATTATGTCCGTTTACGTTGGGAGACCATGTCTTACCGCCGTCTGTCGAACGAACGATAGCAGATCCGGTAGATCTGAGATCATTATAGTAACCGTAGAGCGATATGTAAGGAGCAAGGTGAGTGAAATATATATGTATTTCGCCCGAATCAAGCTGTATGATGGAAGGTTCCCATACCATCCCTGTATAAACGACCTTCTCCTCCGACCAAGTTGCACCGTTGTCGGATGATGTTTTTATCACAAGGTGGCAGGAGTCCATGTTTGTGACAAATGATCCCCATGATGTAGTCTGCTTGGCACAGACTACCATTATATCGCCATTGGCAAGGGTTACCGCATCAGCTGTTGCGTAACTGAATTCATCTGTGTGAGTGAAAACGTATTTAGGCTCATTCCATGATCTCAGATCCTTGGAGGTTACATACAGAATATCGGGACCTGTTCTCTGAGAATTATAAAATAGAATATATTCACCGTTTGCCATTTTCTTCAAACGGGGATAGTGAGCCTCTTTTGTAGAAAGCGTATCGCTGTTAAGCAATTGTAAGGATCTGAAATCCATCTCAAGAGTGGATCTGTCTGTCATTCCTTCATGAGAATCTTCAGCATGCCCTTCGCTATTTAGCTGGTCAAAGGAATGGATCTCGGTTCCTGTCGACTGCGCAATAACTATCATACACAGCGAAGAAATTAAAAGCAGGATAGACAATGAGATTAAAAGTATCTTTTTGATAAGGTCGGTCCTTTTGTTTTTCATTTTTTCTCTCCTCATAAAAGAATGGTTTTGTGACGAGCTACGTGACAATTTATATTAACCGCAACAGGCAACCCTGCAATGTGGGTCGGAGCAGATTCGATCAGCACCGAAAGCGCCGTTGTGTCTCCTCCAAAGCCTTGCGGACCTATTTTCAATTTATTAATTTCATCGAGCATCCTGCCCTCAAGCTTAGAATACTCTTCTTTGCTATTATGTTGATCGATAGATCTTGTAAGTGCTTTCTTTGCCAATTGTGCGCAAGATTCGAAGTTTCCGCCGATCCCTACACCAACCACCACGGGTGGACATGGATTGCTTCCCGCTGTTTTAACGCAATTAACAACGAAGCTCAATATGTCCTCCTCAGATGCGGACGGTGTAAACATTTTGATAAAACTCATATTCTCGCTTCCGAAGCCCTTCGGAGCAGCTGTCAGCTTGATGTTATCGCCATCGGTAAATGCTATATGTATAACCGCAGGCGTGTTGTCATTCGTATTTACTCTTTCATAAAGGGGGTCCTTCACAATACTCAGACGCATCTTTCCTTCAAGATATGCTCGTCTCACACCTTCGTTTACAGCTTCATTAAATGAACAGCCGAGAATGTGCACGTCTTTTCCTATCTCTGCAAAAAGAACAGCCATCCCTGTGTCCTGGCATATTGGAACGTCAAGCTCCTTGGCTGCTGAGAGATTGTCCGAAAGCCTGCCCAAAACCTGCTTTGCGAGCGGACACATTTCTTTCTTGGCAGCGTTGCACAATGCCGTTTCAACATCATTAGTCAGTTTGTGGTTAACTTCAATGAATAAATCCCTCACGGCATCAGTTATCTCTGATGACCGAACGATGCGGATCTTGTGATTTTCGATTTCAATGCGGTCCATATAATACCTCTTATTGGTTTTTCGGATGCTTTCTTGATAGTATCGAGGATAGCGATTGAATTATCAAGCATATCACGGTGCAAACAACTACCGAGCTTATCGTTAGCTTCATACTCAATACTTTTGTA
>JAZMZS010000150.1:0-5045 GCA_045586105.1 Eubacteriales bacterium
TTGCTTTTTCCTCCTCGGGCAGATGGTAGAGGTTTACATCGTAGGGACCCCAGCCGTTCTCGTGAGGATCGGTCTTGTTCTTGATTCCGTCAAGACCTGCCATAAGGATAGCTGCGTAGCAGAAGTAGGGGTTGCAGGTGGCGTCGGGGTTGCGGAGCTCAAAGCGGCGCTTGTTGGGGCTCTTCGCGTATGCGGGAATACGGATGACGGCGCTTCTGTTCGAGGTAGCGTAGCCGACCGTTACGGGAGCCTCAAAGCCCGGCACAAGTCTCTTGAAGGAGTTGGTCGAAGGATTGGTAAGAGCGCACAGGGATGCGATGTGCTTAAGAAGACCGCCCATGAAGTAGTGCGCTTCCTTAGAGAGGTGAGCGTAGCCGTTGTCATCCGAGAATACCGGCTGACCGTCCTTCATCAGAAGCATATGCACGTGCATTCCGCTTCCTGCCTCGCCGTAGATGGGCTTGGGCATGAAGGTGGCGGTCTTGCCGTACTTGAGTGCGGTGTTGTGGATGATATATTTGATGTTCATCGTGGCGTCAGCCATGTGCACGACCTCGCCGAGCTGAGGCTCGATCTCAAACTGACCGGATGCCGCGACCTCGGGATGATGGTAGTTTATCTCTATCCCCGCATCGTTCATGTGCATGCACATTTCGCTTCTGCACTCGTATGAAATATCAAAGGGCTTAGCGATATGATAGTTTTTCTGCTTCGGAACGACAACGCCGAGACCCTCGGTCGCACTGTTCTAGTATGACTGCTGAGCATCGACCGTAGCGCTTATCTCTCTGCCGCTTATCTCCCATCCTGCCTGATCGAACAGATAAAACTCGAACTCGGGAAGAATGAGCATCGTATCGGCAACACCGAGCGCCTTCATCGATTCTACGGCAGCACGGATAATGTTACGCGGATACTGTGGAAGGGGACGGTTCTCGGGGGTGTCGATGATCATGGCGTTACCTGTCATAGACAGCGTGGGAACTGAGCAGAAGGGATCGATGACCGCCGTGTCGGGATCGGGAATGAAGACCATGTCGCTCTTTTCGACTACAGCGTAGCCGTAGTTGGAAGCATCAAAGCCGATGCCGCTCTTCATAGTGTCCTCGGAGAAGTTCTGTGCGGGGATGGTGACATGACGGTACTGACCGTTGATGTCGACCATTTTGAAGTCGACCATCTTTATGTCATGCTCACGAATCATGTCCAGAATGTCCTGTACGGTTTTGCTCATTTGTTACACCTCGTTTGTTTTGTATTTAATAAATGCTTTTTTCTTTATAATACATCTTTTTTGCAAAAATAACAATAGAAAATGGAATATTTGTTCATTTTTTACATTTGCTGCTTACCGAACACGGCAAGCATGAAGTAACTGTATATCGTCTTTGGCGTTTGCTTCATTCCTCCGCTGCTCCACCAGCTTACCGTTTCTACAAATGACGATGCTATGTGATCTATCAGATAATCGTGCGGAAGCTCGCTTTTTTGGCACAGGGAGGACAGATCACAGTCCTCGAGCAGCTTTATCAGTCCGTGCTTGAAGTACCTGAGAAAAATCGGATCGTTTTGCGAGCAGAGCAGGGATCGGATGCGGTTGTCGTCCTTGTAAAAATGCTCAAAAAGATGCAAAAACACGGCATCGCCCGAGCTGCATTCGAATATGTGTCGGTGGCTCGTTCGTTGCTTTGCGGAGTCAAGAACGTGGCAGAATAGCTCACCGCACAGCTCCTTCAGCAGATGATCCTTCGTCTCAAAATGAGCGTAAAAGGTTGCCCTTCCGATGTCCGCCTCCTTGATGATCTCGGCTACCGTTATCTGTTCAAAGTGTTTCTTTGACAGCAGCAAGCAAAAAGCCGAAAAGACCGCATCTCTTGTTTTTCTGATCCTTCTGTCCATGCTGCCTCCCGTACATTTTTGACGTTTTGTTCGGAATCGAACTGTAACGACTTAGTGTATGTTGCTTTTTTTGTATCTTTGGCATACCATGTTATTGTACATGGTGTTCGGTATTTATTTTAATGCAATTTGGGGCTGTTGTCAATAAGGGAGAAAAAGATGAAAAGAGAAAAAAGTATTTTGGCGGCGTTTTTGTTGAATTTGATCTTCTGCATGCTCGAGCTTGTCGGCGGCTTTCTTACGGGAAGCGTGGCGATACTGTCCGATTCGGTACACGATCTCGGGGATGCCCTGAGTATAGGTGTGTCTTATGCTCTCGAAAAGAAAAGCACAAGGGAAGCGGATGAGCATTATACCTACGGCTACGGCAGATATTCCGTGATAGGCGGGGCGTTTACGACGCTTGTGCTTCTGTGCGGCTCTGTCGGAGTGGTGTGCGCTTCGGTAAAAAGACTGCTTTCACCGACAGCACTAAACTATGACGGTATGATATTGTTTGCGGTGGCAGGTGTGTGCGTGAACCTTCTTGCAGCTTATCTCACGCACGGGGGAGGGTCTGTAAACAGACGTGCTGTCAGTCTTCATATGCTTGAGGATGTTCTCGGCTGGGCGGCGGTGCTTATCGGAGCGGTGATCATGCGCTTTACTGATCTGAGCATTATCGACCCCATAATGTCATTGTGCACGAGTGCTGTAATACTTGTCGGAGCGCTGAGAAATATGCATGAGATAGTCGGGATAGTAACAGACAAGATACCGTGCGGCATCTCGGTTGATAAGATCAGGGAACACGTTACGGCGCTGGAGGGAGTAGAAGAGATACACCATATACACGTGCGGACGATAGACGGGTCGGTTGCGGCTGCATCCATGCACGTTATTGCCTGCGGAGACGGAGCGGATATAAAGAGATGTATCAGAGCGGAGCTTTCAAAGCTCGGGATAGAGCACGCTACGCTTGAGCTCGAGTATCCGGGGGAGGTGTGTGCCGACAGAGAGTGCATGCTCGAAGAAGAAAACCGCCGCGCCGAAGACCACGGTCATCACCACCACGGTCGCCATCACCATCATTGAGAAAAAATGTTGAATTGTTCGTGCTTATCTGTTATACTTCTTCTGAGGTGATAAAATGGCAAAGGGCTCGACAGACAATGCTGTTAAGACAACGGGAAGAGGCAGTATTTCAGCATATGATCCGCAGGTATTGTTTGAATATTGGTACAGGATGTTCAGCGAGCGGTTCTGCAACGGCAGGAGGATCGAACAGAGCGGATCCAATGCACCTTATACGGGAGACCGGCTCAATACCTCGGCTATGGGGTATTCGTAGCTTCTCAGCTACGTGTGCATATACCTGCTTGAGAACAGCCTCGGTGAGGTATCCTTCAATTTGTCGGGAAAGGGCAGAGAGGTACATCTTTGCTTTTGGGCAAGAACGAGAAGAAGCGGAATCTTAGATCCTGTTACATCGGCAGACGAATATGTGCAGGCGGCGGGCGTAGAGGACAAAAGAATAGCAAATGCCTTCCGATGCGCATATAACGCATATGCACAGCTCACGTATTCGAGAAATGCATACGGTGAAGAATACTTTGATATAGCCTTCAACCGTGCTGACATAGGCACACTCGGCTTCAAGGCACAGAATATCGATGCGGAGCCGGGCAAGGGCATTTTCTTTGCCGTTACAACACTTAACGCCGGACGCTATCCGAGCGAAGCGGAGGTAAATCCCCCTGCCGCGGGAGATGATCAGAACAATAATAAAGAGGCTGAATGACGTGCTTTGTCATTCAGCCTCTTTGTTAACGCATATGAGATCGGGTGTTTTGCCCCGCTCGGCTATAACCGAAGCGCCCCTCCTGACTGTCATCCTCGAGGGCACTTGTGCCCGAAGGATCTGAGTCGGAGATGAAAGCGGCGATCCCCCGCGTAGCAGAGTGCGCTTCGGCGCACTTTTTAATTCTGTACAGATGATTGCTGTTTTAGAGAGTTGTGCTTTTCTATCAGCTGTTTTCTCGAGGAAACCCCAAGCTTGCCATAAAGGTTTTTGTTATGAAATTTCAGTGTGTTCTCTGTTATGCAGAGCTTCAGCAGGATCTCGCTTGTTGTGGCTCCGGATACGTAGCAGTCATAAATGCTGCGCTCCTTGGGAGTGAGAAGCGTGCGCCCTCTGATAAATGCTTCTGTGTCCTCGTTATCTTTTTGTACGGAGATCTCCGTAACGGTATCAACAAGCTCCGGGGCAGGCTCCGTTTCTGTCTGAACGGGATCGGATGCGGGTAACGGGATGCTTCTTTGCTTTTCGATCTCAGCCATGAACATCTTGAGTCCCAAGAGGAACACCTCGCTGATTATATAGGATACCGACAGTATCTCAAAGTCGATTCGTACCATCTGCTCGATCATCCAGACACCGATGTTCACAAAGACGGCTACGGCGAGAATTGCGGCGTAGGCGGGTGACTCTACCGTTTCCTTGAGCGTTGCTCTGACTATGGCTGCTACCATTGCGGCAAAGCAGGAAAGCAGGTACACAAGATAGAGCGCGTGCAGAGGACCGTATACCTTGTTTAGTACGGCAACACCGTTTACTTTTTCGAAGGATACCTCCTTGTAGTAGATGTCGAGGTATCCCGGACTTGCCGCAACAAGAAATACAAGAACGCCGACAGCTATCAGTACGGCGGGAAAAAAGCGGGCGTATTTTGTATTGGTAACGCCGAGTATGATCATCCACATTGATATGGGAAGAAATACAGAGCCGAGATAAGCGAGACGGTTTGCGAGCAGCGCCTCCTCGAGATTATGAGACAGGGAAAGAGAAAGATATCCTATATTTACAACGAGCACACATACAAACAGGAGCAAAAACCAGGGATCCTTCTTTTTCGATGTAAAGCAATAAAAGCCGAGCGCGATCAGAGAAATGACGGCAGTGATCAAGTAGATCACAGACAGATCGGTAGACTTCGAGCCTGCACTTTGACATCCGCACAAAGCGAAACACAAGACTGCAAGCATAGACAGTATGACGGTATGCTTTTTCACCTAAGACCCCCCTTCCCTTGAGATCAACCACACTATTTCCCACACTTTAAAACAAAAAAACCGTGAAAACCACACTTTTTCTTCACGTAGGTGTG
>JAZMZS010000151.1:0-14788 GCA_045586105.1 Eubacteriales bacterium
TTGATGACGTGCTTCTTGATCGCCGCAACGTCAGCATCGGTAAGCTCACCCGTAAGCACGTAAACTCTGGCAGAGCGGACGATAGGACGGTCTCCCTGCGAGATTATCTGTATACACTGAGCGGCGGAATCCGCGCGCATATCAAACTGACCGGGAAGATACTCGACCGCAAATATTACGTCTCCCTCGCCGCAGGTGACCTCGCTCGTAACGATATCCGTAGGAGGCTCGGAGAATACCGTATTCTTGGAATACTCAAAAAGCTCGGGGGTAATGTTCTCTACGTCGTATCTGTTGATGATACGTACGCTCTCGATCCCCTTTATTCCGAGCAAAGTACGCGCATCGTCAAAGAGCTTCCCCGCCTCGTGGGTGAAGCCTGCCTTTTTTTCTGAATAAACTCTGTAAACCATGTTGCCTCCTGAAATTACTTTAATGCAAGAAGCGCTCTCTGACCGATGTCGGAGCGTTTGTATGCGTTTTCAAAATGGACCTTCTCACTCTCTGCGTAAGCCGCAGCTATCGCTTCCTTAAGCGTGGGAGCACACGCAGTAACGCCAAGCACGCGTCCTCCTGCGGTAATGACCTTGTCTCCGTCAAGCTTTGCACCCGCTACGTAAAGCTCACCCGCAAAATCGGCGTCTACCGTGATCTCGTAGCCCGACTTGTACGCCTGAGGATAACCGTCCGACGCCATAACGACGCAAGCGGCGCTTCCGTCTGAGAACTTTACCTCGCAATCTGCAAGCGTTCCGTCTGTGCAGGCGCGCATTACCGTAAACAGATCACTCTCAAGAAGAGGAAGCACGACCTGGGTCTCGGGATCACCGAATCGGCAATTATACTCTATGACCTTCGGTCCGCGCTCGGTCAGCATAAGACCGAAATACAGACAGCCTCGGAAGGTCCTGCCTTCCTTGTTCATCGCGTCGATCGTGGGAAGGAATATCGTCTTCATACATTCCTCGGCTACGTCTGCGGTGTAGTAGGGGTTTGGTGCTATCGTTCCCATGCCTCCCGTGTTAAGGCCTTGATCTCCGTCCTTTGCTCTCTTGTGATCCATGCTGGAGACCATCGGCTTGACGGTCTTGCCGTCGGTAAACGCAAGCACCGATACCTCGGGACCCGTAAGAAACTCCTCAATAACGACTCTCGAGCCGCTCTCTCCGAAGACCTTATCCTCCATCATGCTCTTGACCGCATCCTTTGCCTCGTCTCTTGTCATGGCGATTATAACACCCTTGCCGAGTGCAAGTCCGTCAGCCTTGATAACCGTGGGAACGGGTGCGTTCTCAAGATACTCGAGCGCCGCGTCCATCTCGGTAAACACCTCGAATGCGGCGGTAGGAATACCGTACTTTTTCATAAGGTTCTTTGAAAAGACCTTACTTCCCTCGATGATAGCCGCCTTTGCCTCGGGACCGAAGCAAGGAATGCCCTTTTCGTTCAGTGCGTCAACGCATCCGAGAACGAGCGGATCGTCGGGAGCAACTACGGCGTAGTCGATCGCTCTCTCACACGCAAAGCTGACTATGGCGTCGATATCCTTCGCTCCTATCGCAACGCACTCTGCGTCAGCCGCAATGCCGCCGTTGCCGGGGAGTGCGTATATCTTCTTTATTTCAGCGCTTTTTTTGAGCGACTTTATTATGGCGTGTTCACGGCCTCCGCCGCCAACTACCATAACGGTATACTGCTTATTTGTCATGTCTATTACCTGCCCTTTTATCACTTGTTGTATATAGGGAACTTCTCGCAAAGTGCGGTGACCTCGGCGCTCACACGCTCACGTGATCCCTCAAAGTCAACGACTATCGCCTTTATCCAGGATGCGATCAGCTTCATCTCCTCGGGACCGAAGCCTCTGCTCGTAACCGCGGGCGTGCCTATTCTGACACCGCTGGTGACGAACGGAGACTGAGGGTCGTTGGGAACTGCGTTTTTGTTGAGGGTTATGTGCACCTCGTCAAGTCTATGCTCAAGCTCCTTGCCCGTAACTCCGAAGTTCTGAAGATCTACGAGCATAAGGTGGTTATCGGTTCCGCCCGAAACGAGGTTGAAGCCCTCGGCCAGGAGTGCCTCGGAGAGCACCTTCGCATTCTCTGCGACCTTCTTTGCATAATCCTTGAATTCATCGGTAAGAGCCTCGCCGAACGCGACCGCCTTAGCAGCTATGATATGCATAAGAGGACCGCCCTGAACACCCGGGAAGATCGCCTTGTCGATCGCCTTTGCAAACTGCTCACGGCAGAGGATAAGACCGCCGCGGGGACCTCTGAGGGTCTTGTGTGTGGTTGTAGTTACAACATCCGCATACTCGCAGGGGTTAGGGTGAAGTCCTGCCGCAACGAGACCTGCAATGTGCGCCATATCTACCATGAAATACGCGCCGACCTCGTCCGCTATCTCTCTGAAGCGTGCAAAATCTATTACTCTCGGGTACGCGCTTGCTCCTGCCAGAATGAGTTTGGGCTTGCATTCAAGCGCAAGTGCGCGGACCGCGTCGTAGTCTATGGTCTGCGTATCGTCGGATACGCCGTAGGGGACGATATTGAAATACTTACCCGATATATTTACGGGTGAGCCGTGAGAAAGGTGTCCTCCGTGCGCAAGCGACATCGAAAGCACGGTATCACCGGGGTTCAAAAGTGCGAAGAATACCGCGAGATTCGCATTCGCTCCGCTGTGGGGCTGAACGTTTGCGTGCTCGGCACCGAAGAGCTTTTTCGCTCTCTCGCGTGCGATCTGCTCGACCTCGTCCACGTAAACGCAGCCACCGTAATATCTTTTTCCGGGATAGCCCTCCGCGTACTTATTCGTAAGCACGGTTCCTGCCGCAAGCAGCACCGCCTCACTGACTATATTCTCGCTCGCGATCAGCTCAATATTCTGCTGCTGACGCTTAAGCTCACGCTCGACACTCGTATATACCTCGGGGTCAAGCTTGGATAACTGATCAAAAAACATCTTTAAAAAATACTCCTTTTTCGGGGTTGTTATGGTGTTAATAAAAAGATTCCTCGTCCGTTCAGTAAAAACTGAACACTCTTTATATCAGCACAAACGGGGCTGTCCAAAATATCGGCGAACAGCCCCTGTTTGTATGTTTCTTAGTGGTGGAACAGTCTCATTCCCGTGAACGCCATAGCGATACCGTACTTGTCGCAGGTCTCAATGACCTGGTCGTCACGGATAGAACCGCCCGGCTCACAGATATAAGACACACCGCTTCTGCGTGCACGCTCGATATTGTCACCGAACGGGAAGAAAGCATCAGAAGCAAGAGCCATACCCGTAATGGAGGAAAGATATGCACGCTTTTCCTCACGGGTGAGAGGCTCGGGTCTCACGGTAAAGTAATTCTGCCATACGTCATCTCCGAGCACGTCCTCGCTGTCATCGGAAATGTAAACGTCGATACAGTTATCTCTGTCGGGTCTGCCGAGAGTGGGAAGGAAGGGCAGGCTCTGCACCTTGTCGTGCATACGGAGCATGAAGTTGTCCGCCTTGTTTCCTGCAAGTCTCGTGCAATGGATACGGGACTGCTGTCCCGCACCTATACCGATAGCCTGTCCGTCGTACGCGTAACAAACGGAATTGGACTGAGTATACTTAAGGGTAATGAGAGCAACGATAAGGTCTCTCTTTGCCTCTGCGGGGATATCCTTGTTCTTGGTCACGACGTTGGAAAGCTGTGCTTCGTCAGCCTTATAGTCGTTTCTTCCCTGCTCGAAGGTGATACCGTAGACCTGCTTGGTCTCGACGGGATGGGGAACGTAGCTTTCATCAATCTTGATGATATTGTAGTTGCCCTTTTTCTTTGTCTTGAGTATCTCAAGCGCCTCAGGCTCATAATCGGGAGCAATGATACCGTCGGATACCTCGCGCTTGATGATCATAGCGGTAGTAACGTCGCACTTGTCTGAAAGTGCTATAAAGTCACCGAAGGAGGACATTCTGTCGCTTCCTCTTGCTCTTGCGTAAGCGCAGGCGAGCGGAGACTCGTCGAGCCCCTCGATATCGTCTACGAAGCAAGCACGCTTAGCCTTGTCGGAAAGCTTAATGCCGACAGCCGCACCCGCGGGGCTGACGTGCTTGAAGGAGGTAGCGGCGGGAAGTCCCGTCGCTTCCTTCAGCTCGCGAACGAGCTGATATGCGTTGAACGCGTCAAGAAAGTTTATATATCCGGGTCTGCCCGAAAGGATCTCTACGGGAAGCTCGCCGCCGTCCTGCATATAGATCTTAGAGGGCTTCTGATTGGGGTTACAGCCGTATTTCAGTTCAAATTCTTTCATTATCCTATATCTCCGTGTTCTGATTTTTTCAGGAGTTCTTGTTCATTACCCTGTAGGTATACTCTCCGCTCGCGAGATCGGTGTATCTGACGTAGAGAGAGATCTTGTTGTTTTCATCAAGCGAATTCCATATCTCGGACGTAAACGCGTCGATATCGTCGGGAATAGCAACAAGTCTCGGCTCACCCTCAAAGGTAGGCAAGGGATTTCCGTCATGCTCGTAGGTATGTATGAATCTTCCCTCTCCCGCAACCGACGCATACTCGTAGAAAAATCTGTTGCAGACCGCTCCGTCAGCCGCACTCTTGAGAATGCTCATCTTGTAGCCGTAGCCGCCCTCAAAATCAAGGATCGCGCTGATACGGGGAGTAAAGTTCGGAGCGTCGGGCTCGAACTCACGCGTTCTCAGCCCCGACTCAAAGCTGCCGCCTGCCGCAATAGCGTCATATATGGTGTCGGTCTGGTCGCCGTTGGTCACGGCAAGAGAGTCTCCGCAGTCTCTTACTGCGTTGTATATGATAAGAAGAGGATCCTCGCACTTTGAGGGATCGTAAGCCTCGGTGTAAACGTCGCCGTTATCCTTGAGCTTGAAAACGCGGTTGCGGCTGTTTTCACTTCTTCCCATAATGAAGTACGCGCATACGGCATTCTTGCCGTCCGCGCTCGTTCCTACGCAGATACCTCTGCCGGGATATGCGTTGGTTCCGATAATATCCTTAATATTCTTTACGGTCATAGCTGTATTCTCCTTATTTATTTTTTGCAAGATCAAAAGCCACCTGCTCGCATGCAAGAGGAAGTATCTGCCATTCTGCCTCTTCCATTACTCTTCTCTGCAATACCTCGGGGGTATCTCCGTCCTGAACGTACACTGCTCTCTGCATGATTATCTCACCGCCGTCGGGGATCTCGTTTACGAAATGCACGGTCGCTCCCGTGACCTTTACCCCGTAGGAAAGCGCCGCCTCGTGTACCCTCAGCCCGTAAAAGTCCTTTCCGCAGAAGGAAGGAATAAGAGAGGGGTGGACGTTTATGATCCTTTTGTCGTATTTTCTCGTGAAATCTGCGGACAGAATGCTCATAAAGCCCGCAAGCACTATCATCTCGATGCCGTGCGCGTCAAGCGCCTCGCATATCTTATCCTCAAATTCAGCGGGAGAAGCACACGCCTTTCTCGATACGACTGCCGTAGGTATCCCCGCACCTGCCGCTCTCTCAAGGGCATATGCGTTCGGGTTTGACGAAAGCACGAGAGATATCCTTCCGCTCTTGATGATACCGCTTTTTTGTGCATCTATCAGCGCCTGAAGGTTGGTTCCTCCGCCCGACACGAATACCGCTATCCTCGTCAGCATATAACGACACCCTCGTCGCTCTTAATGACCTCGCCTATGATATAGGCATCCTCGCCGTTTGCACGGAGGATCTCAAGCGCACGCTCAGCGTCCTCCTTCGCTACGGTAACGGACATTCCGACACCCATGTTGAAGGTGTTGAACATATCTCTCTCGGAGATGTTGCCCGTCTTCATTATAAGATCGAATATGGGAAGGATGCGGATCGCGCTCTTCTTGATCTTAGCAGCGTAGCCTGCGGGAAGAGATCTCGGAATGTTCTCGTAGAAGCCTCCGCCCGTGATGTGGGATACTGCCTTTACGGTGACCTCGTCAAAGAGTGCAAGCATGGGCTTTACGTAGATCTTGGTAGGAGTAAGAAGCGTCTCGCCGATGCTCTTTCCGCCGAGAGACTCGATGGGAGCGGTTATATCCGCACGCTCTACGTTAAACACACGGCGCACGAGTGAGAAGCCGTTTGAATGAACTCCGCTCGAGGGGAGAGCAATGATAACGTCGCCCTCGCATACCTTGGAGTTGTCGAGTATCTTTGCCTTGTCAACGACGCCTACCGCAAAGCCTGCAAGGTCGTATTCGTCAACGGGATAAAAACCGGGCATCTCGGCAGTCTCTCCGCCGATAAGAGAAGCACCCGACTGAACGCAGCCCTCAGCTACGCCCGAAACGATGCTGGCGATCTTCTCGGGATAGTTCTTTCCGCATGCTATGTAATCGAGAAAGAACAAGGGCTTAGCTCCGCAGCAGATGATATCGTTTACGCACATAGCAACGCAGTCGATACCAACGGTATCATGCTTGTCCATGAGAAACGCGATCTTGAGCTTGGTTCCGACGCCGTCGGTTCCGCTGCAAAGAACGGGATGCTCGATACCCGTAAGATCGAGATCAAAAAGTCCGCCGAAGCCTCCGATATCGGTCATTGCTCCCGCAGTGATGGTACGGGCGATGTGAGCCTTCATAAGCTCGACCGCCTTGTAGCCGGCTGTAATGTCGACACCTGCCGCCGCATAAGATTCAGATCTTGAAATGTTGTTCATGATTTTTATTCCTTTCCGTTCCAGCAGTAGGTGCAGAGCTTGCACGGCTCTATTCCTATAGCTTTAATTAAACCTTCTAATGTTTGAAATTCGAGTGACGAAAAATTGAACTTTTCACAGATAGCACGCCTTAAAGCCTTTCCTCGCTCAGTGCTCTGATCGCTGTATTCATCTATATGGTTGTGTCCCTCAGCTCCCTCGAGCTCTTCTATGGTTCTGCGTGCTATCAGCTCCATCTCGCTGTTTGCGCGTGAAAAATTGAGATACTTACAACTGTACATTATGGGAGGGCAGGCAGAGCGCATATGCACTTCCTTCGCTCCATTGGAATATAGAAAGTCCACCGTCTCCTTGAGCTGAGTTCCGCGCACGATCGAATCGTCCACGAAGAGAAGCTTTTTTCCCTTGATGAGATCAGGGATCGGAATCTGTTTCATCTTAGCTACCCTGCTCCTCTCCGTCTGGCTCGTCGGGATAAAGCTGCGCGACCAAGTGGGTGTATATTTGATAAAAGCACGGGCGTACGGGATACCGCTCTCGTTTGCATATCCTATAGCGTGAGGAATACCGGAATCAGGAACGCCTCCTACGTAGTCTATATCCATCGGAAGTCCGTTTTTTCTGTCATTTTGAGCCATGATGGAGCCGTTGCGGCACCTGGTAGTCTCGACATTGACTCCTTCGTAGGACGAGGTGGGATATCCGTAATAGCTCCATAAAAAAGAGCAGATACGCATCTCCTCTCCGGGAGGCTCAAGCTGCTTTACTCCTTCTGCCGTAAGTTTCACTATCTCACCGGGTCCGAGTTCCATATAGTCCTCGTAACCGAGTTTCTGATAAGCAAAGGATTCAAACGACACACAGTATCCCCCGTCGTTTTTACCAACCAAAATGGGGAGTCTGCCGAGCGGATCACGGGCGGCTATGATAGCGCCCTTGATGGTGAGTATAAGTATCGATATCGTACCCTTGATCTTCGATTGGGCGAACCTGATGCCCTCTGCGAAGTTTCCCTTGTAATTTATGAGTGACGCAACAAGCTCAGTCATATTGACTCCGCCGTTGGTCATTGCGTTGTAGTGTCCTCCGTACTCTGACAGATACTCGTCGATAAGCTCTTCAGCATTGTTGATCGAGCCGATGATACAAATAGCATAAGCACCGAACTTTGATCGAATCAGCAGCGGCTGAGGGTCAAAGTCACTGATGATCCCGATCGCGGACGTTCCCTTCATCTCATCGAATATATCTTCGAACTTGGTACGGAAGGGTGAGTTCTGGATATTGTGGATCTCTCTCTGAAGTCCGAGCTCGGAATCAAACGCCGCCATTCCCGCACGCCTTGTTCCAAGGTGCGAGTGGTAGTCGGTTCCGAAGAACACATCGGAGATCGCATCGTCACGGCGCACAGCGCCGAAAAAGCCTCCCATGAATACCTCCTAAAGGTTTTTGTTGTTTACTCTTTTTCAGAGCGTGATCACTTATTATACTTTGCAGCAACCTCAGCGTCGGAGGCGAGAACCTTCTCTGCTCCCTTGGCTCTGTGTGCATCAAGCTTGTCAGCGAGTTCCTTGCATTCGATAGAGAGCATCTGTACAGCAAGTATCGCAGCATTTGCCGCGCCGTTAATCGCAACGGTAGCAACGGGAAGACCCGTAGGCATCTGCACGGTGGACAGAAGAGCGTCCATACCGTCGAGGTATTTCGCCGAAACGGGAATACCGATAACGGGAAGAGTGCTTCCCGCAGCCATAGCGCCCGCAAGATGCGCCGCCATGCCTGCCGCAGCTATAATTACGCCGAAACCGCGCTCACGCGCAGTCACCGCAAGCTCTCTTGCCTCAACGGGAGTTCTGTGTGCCGAGAAGACGTGTACCTCGTACTCTACGCCGAACTCGTCAAGCGTGGTCATTGCCTTCTCTACTACTCCGAGATCAGAGGCACTGCCCATTACGATCGCGACCTTTTTCATTTCAAATCTCCTATCTATTACAATCGTTTAAAGGTAAATATACTTATTTCTGCACATTTCTCCGTTTAAACAATTTTTTCACAAATATATTATATAACAAAGAAACGGCTAAATCAATACTTTTCTTTTCCGTAACGCTTAGAAAATTTGACTTTTTTTAGCGTATTTGTTATACATTATGTTGTATAGTTTTGACCAAAATTATTTTAATGAGAAAAAAGGTTTGCTTTTTTGTTTATTAGGTGTTATAATTCACTTTTGGAAACAATATGCAACAAATAATAAAGGAGAAAGAAAACATGGACTTTTTAAGCAATCTCGTGCGCGATCTGTCCACCCTTGGCAACAACATTATCGGTCTTGCCGACTGGAAAGTCTGGGTAATGTGGGCTATCGGCGCCACGCTCATCATCCTTGCGATCGTCAAGAAGATGGAGCCGACGCTCTTGCTCCCCATGGGCTTCGGTGCGCTTCTCGTAAACATCCCCCACTCGGGCGCTATCGACCAATCTCTCGTTGACGGCAAGTCTCTCGCAGAGCTGCTCCAAGGCTCATCCATCGGTGAGCTTGTCGAAAACGGAATGGCAGAACGCGGTGCTCTCTCGATACTTTTCGATGCGGGTATCGCAAACGAGCTATTCCCTCTCATTCTCTTCATCGGTATAGGCGCGATGATCGACTTCGGTCCCGTGCTTTCCAACCCCAAGCTGATGATATTCGGAGCTGCGGCTCAGTTCGGTATATTCTTTACCTTCTGTCTCGCATCTATATTCTTCCCTCAGCTCGATGCGGCTTCCATCGGTATAATCGGTGCGGCTGACGGTCCTACCGCGATCGTAGTATCTCAGAAGCTCGGCTCACAGTTCATAGGTGCTATCATGGTAGCGGCTTACTCGTACATGGCGCTCGTGCCTATCATCCAGCCTCCGATAATCAAGCTGCTCACCACAAAGAAGGAGCGTATGATCCGCATGGATACTCAGCAGGTACAGGTATCCAAGCTCACACGCATCCTCTTCCCCATCGTTATCACGGTAGTATCGGGTGTCGTTGCTCCCGCATCGGTATCCCTCGTAGGCTTCCTTATGTTCGGCAATCTCATGCGAGAGTGCGGCGTTCTTGATTCTCTTTCAAACACTGCGCAGAACGTACTTGCAAATCTCGTCACCATCTTCCTCGGTATCACCATCGGTACGAAAATGGTAGCAGAGCAGTTCCTTGATCCCAGCACCCTTCTCATTCTGGGACTCGGTCTTTTTGCATTCGTATTCGACACGGCAGGCGGCGTTCTCTTTGCAAAGCTGCTCAACCTCTTCTCAAAGAAGAAGATCAACCCCATGATCGGAGCTGCGGGCATTTCCGCATTCCCGATGTCCGGACGTATAGTCAACAAGCTCGGACTTGAAGCCGACAACCAGAACTTCCTGCTTATGCCCGCTATAGGTGTTAACGTATCGGGTCAGATAGCATCCGTTATCGCAGGCGGTCTGATACTCAACTTCTTTGCTTGATAGAAAGGGGCGGATAAAATGGAAACTACAGTAATTGAAACCATAGGAGCTATAGCGGAGACAGCTGCTGAAACTGCCGCTGAGACCGAATTCGTTCCCGGCGTAGGTCACTTCGTAGAAAACCTCAGCTACATGGTATCCGGAATGATCGGTATATTTGCAGTCATAGGCGTTATCATAATAGCAACCGTTATTCTCAACAAGGTGACTTCAAAAAAGAAATGATCTTACCTCAAAACACGAAATACCGCACGGACGGTTACGTCCGTGCGGTATTTTTCGTTCATTGACCTTGTGTATCCAAGTACTCGAGCATCTGCTCAGCTTCCGCTCCGAGCGAAGTCTTACCTGCATTTTCGATAGCGAAAGACAGTGCTTCCCTTGCCTTTTCGGTCTCACCGAGCCCTTTATACAGACGTGCACGCTCTATCGCCCGGCACGCCGCCTGCAGCTTGTTTTTCGGCTCTGAACCGTTCAATATTGAAAGCGCCTCTGCATATCTGCCCTCCCTCATCATTTCGTACATCCGAGCGCCGTCATACATGTCGGAAAGGACTCTTTTTAATCTCTTTATTTTCAGATTCCCGTACTCTTCGATCAAACGGGAATTCCAAATATCCGCTTCTTCATACAGTCCCAGCAGAACACAGTACTCCACGAAATTGTTATAGTAAACGATCGCACACATGGGACCTGCACGCTGCACATCTTTTTCATCAATGCCGTGCATTATTTCGTAAGCACGGTTGCCATCGCCCATATATCTCAATGCGGCAGCGTGGTTTACAAGCATGGGAATGGTCTCGATCCTCGAAAGTCTGACACCAAGTAAGTATTTGGTTTCTTCATAAAGCGGGATGGGGTCGCAATTCTCAAACGAGGGTAGAGCCCCATTAACAAGATAGTGGATCGTCATGTTGATAAACGTGAAGACAGACGATGCCAAAAATATAATACAAGCATTAATAAGAATGCTGTCTATCTCAACAAAAGCTCCGCATATTGCCGCGCAAAAGAGCACGAGCACGCTGCACAGTATCCTATGCTTTGCTATAAATCTAAAAATGCCCTTCATCTCCGCTCCTCCGTCTTCTTTAAAGTAATTAGTTTTATTATACCAAACATAAGAAAGCCTTGCAAGACCTTTTATCATCGGATTTATAAAAAGAATACCGAAAACATAACCAAAGGGAGCAGACCGCTTGGGTCTGCTCCCTTTGGTTATGTGAATGTAGATGAAAGCAAATTTAATAGCGCTTATCTTCTCACACAACGCCCGCGGTGAGCGTTGTGTGAGAGATATAGCATAATACGTTTATTCCTCGTACCAGCCTGCTATCGTCTGAACGATCATGATAGCGTCGCGGTTGTTTATCTTGCCGTCCGCAGTAATATCTGCGTTATCGGTATCGATCTTTACATCGAAGCCCGAGAGATAACGAACGAGAAGAGTAACGTCGCTGTTGGTTAGTTCGCCGTCGCGGTCAACGTCGCCTGCTACGGGAACGTACTCAACGTATACGTTGGAAAGTACGCCGTCGGTCTCTTCTCTGGTCTTAGCAAAGAGCCAATCATAAAGACCGGGAACGTTTGCTGCATCGACCCAGATGTTGTGGTTGTAACCGGGCATCTCATTGTAAGCGATGTTATTACCGCCGAGTGCCTTGATCGCATTGACGATGCTTCTTGTACCCTCTACGCTGAGGGTAGTATCCGAATCACCGTGGAAGGTCCAGATAGGTGTGGTAAGGCAGTTCTGAGCAACTACTTCGGGAGCTGCGGACGAGCCTGTACCTGCCTGAATGATAGCACCTGCTACTGCATCGGGGTTACGAGAGATTATCGACCAGCAAGCAGCACCGCCGTTCGAGCCGCCTCCGAGGTAGAGACGCGTCTCGTCGATCTTGTCGTCGTCAAGGAAGCTGTTGATAAGCTCGATAGCTGCCGAGAGATGTTCCGACTCGGGAGCCGTGGTAGGATCGAATGCCGCATCACCGGGATAGGTCTTTATCCATGCGCTGGTCTTCGGGCACTGAGGTGCTACTATTACGCACTCCTGACCGCAGTTGAGAACCTTTGTTACAAGCGCGTGGTTAGCACCGAGCTGAAGCTTGTTGTCGTCTCCTCTTGAGCCGTTACCGTGGAAGTATACGAAGATCGGATAGGTCTTATCGCTCGTCTCGTAGCCTTCGGGGTAGTAAACTCTGTAAGGAAGCGTAGTTCCGTCGGTCGCGGTGAAGCTGCCCTCACCGAATACTTCCTCGGGGATGAGAACGGTAGTCGTTCCCGTTGAGGTAGTGATGGTTCCAAAGCCAACGAGCTTGGGAACTACTACGTCCTCTACCTTCTCAGCTACGGTTGCGACACAGTTGAGATTCTCGTCACCCTTGATAGCCGTACAGTTATCAAAGTTACCGCCGTAGACGTTGAGAACTGCGTTACCGGTAATTCCGTACGCTACGCTGATAGGCTGAGTGAACGTACCGCCGTAGATGTTCATCTCCACGTTTCCGCCTGTGGAGTTGTTGATGTTACCGCCGTAAACGGTACCGATCTCGCCGCCGTAGATATCGATCTTGGCGTTGTTCTGATGTGCGGTATTTATCATACGGTTCATACCTGCAATGTAGATGCCGCTTCCGCTCTTAACGATGATGTGAGAGGTTCCGCTGCCTACGCCGTCAGGGGTGTTCATTCCTCCGATGATAGCAAATGAGTTATTAACGGTAGTTCCTCCAAATCCGGTACAGGTAACACCCTCACCGATCTCAAAGCGGTTGTACTGACATACGATAAAGAGATAATGAGCCGTGCTCTGGGTTACGATATTGATGTTTTCAAAGGTGGTAGGACCGTTTAGCGTCCACTTTCTGCCCGCTCCGTTAGTGGAGAAGTCTCCGTTAGCTCTGTAGTCGCGGTCGTTATAGTTTTGAGTTATAACGATCTTACCGGTATGCTTGGGTTCTGCAAAAGTACCGGTTATATCAAACTGTCCGACGATTACTATCGTACCGCCGTTGTCACCGAGGATGTTGTAAGCATCAGTGATCTTGCCGAGCGGTGAATCGGGGCTGGAGCCGTCGCCGGTAGCTCCCGACATTACGTATACGGTTGCGCTGAGAAGCTTGATATTGTCAAACTCAGACATCTTGGGTACGAGAGAGAACTCGTACTTGTTGTAGATATCAGCAGTTGCATTGCCGGAAAGTCCTACAATAGACTTGCAAGCGTCAAAGTTACCGTCCTCGATATAGAGCTTGACGCTTCCGCCAATACCCTGTCCGCAGTCGATAACGTTAGAGAAGGTACCGCCGTAGATCTTGATCTCGGTGTTACCGCCAACGGAGCCGTTGATGTTACCTCCGTAGACCTTTCCGACGTCACCGCCGTAGATCTCGATAAGAGCGTTTCTGTCATGGTCTCCCGACGTGTAACGGTTAAGACCTGCGATAACGATGCCCGAGCCGCTTCTTACGACGATATGAGCGTCACCCGTGCCCTCGTATTCGCTTACTACGCCGCTGTTACGTCCGCCAAGAACGGTAAGTCCCTTGGATACCTCGGTGGAAGCAAATCCTGTCGTAGTAATGCCTTCACCAAGCTCAAGCTTGTGGTAATGACCGACTATAAGAAGTCCTGCGTTGTTGGAGGTAGTGATCTTAATGTTTTCAAATACGGTGGGACCGCCGATCTCGATACGTCTGCTGGTTCCGCCCGTGGTAAGAGAGCCTGTCTCGGTATAGTCGCCGTCAGCGCTCTTCTGAGTAATGGTTACCTTGCCCGTATGAGCAGGTGCAACAAATGCACCTGTAAGGTTGTAGGTTCCGCAAATAACGATATGTCCGCCGCCGTCTCCGAGTGCAGCATATGCATCTGCAAGAGAACCGAACGCCTTGTCAGCCGTGGTTCCGTCGCCTGTGCCGCCATTCTTGAGGTAAACTACCTTAGCGTATACGGAAACGGTATCGAATTCTGCAAGCAGAGGTACTACAGCCGTCTCTACGTTAGAGTAGACGATAGCATTAGAATCGCCTTCCTTACCTGTGATAGAGGGACAGTCGGTGAAGTCACCGCCGCTTACGGTAAGAGTTGCCGCACCCGTAATTCCGTAGCCTACGTCGATCGCATCGATAAACGTACCGCCGTGAATGACGAGGTCTGCGCTTCCGCCGTTACCGCCGTTGATGTTACCGCCGTAGATCTTACCGATCTCACCGCCGTAGATCTCGATCTTTGCGCCTCTGGTGTTGGTAGCGCTGTATCTGTTAAGACCTGCGATAGCGATACCCGAGCCGCTTCTGACGATGATATGAGAATCACCCGTACCCTCCGAGATAGGAGCGTTAGTTGAGTTTCTTCCTCCAATGATGGTAAAGCCCTTAGCTGCCTGGCTCGAATCAAAGCCCGTGCATACGACACCCTCACCGATCTCGATAGGATTGTACTGCGCGATTATCAACATAGGCGCACCGGGATTGGTCGTAAAGCTGATATTCTCGAATTTGGTAGCTCCATTAAGGTAGTATACTCTACCGGAGGTATTGTTTGTGGAAATTCCGCCGAGAGACGTATAATCCTCGCCGTTGTATTTCTGGGTTATTACTATCTGTCCGCCGTG
>JAZMZS010000152.1:0-2746 GCA_045586105.1 Eubacteriales bacterium
TCTTCCCGCTCAGATTCTTCACTACACTTCGTTTCGTTCAAGAATGACAGCGGGGATGGTGCTTTGCAAGTGGCGATCCCCTGAGTAGCAGAGTGCCGTCAGGCGCTTTTTTATTTCAGGATCTTGTCTATCACGGCGCACATTTCGGCGGCGTTCTGCGCGACGTTCACTTCCGCACGTGCGGCGGGTGCGCCCGTAAAGTCACGGAAATATGCGCAGACCGCTTTTCTCGCTTCGGGGACGGCTCTTCGTTCTCCCATAAGCTCACACATCGCGTGCAGGTGTGCCTTTGCGGTTTCGGCTATCTCGGACGCGGGAACCGCTCTCGGCTCTCTGCCCTCTGTTTCCGCTATGATGCGCTCGAATATCCAAGGGTCTCCTACGGCACCTCTGCCTATCATAAGTCCGTCGCAGCCCGTATACTCAAGCATTCTGCGGGCGCTCTCTGCCGAGACCACGTCGCCGTTTCCGACCACGGGTATCGTGAGCGCTGACTTTACTTCTCTTATTATATCGAGATCGACCTTGCCCGAGTACATCTGCTCCCGTGTTCTTCCGTGAACACAGACAAGAGACGCTCCCGCCTCCTCGAGCAAAAGTGCGAGCTCGGGGGCGTTTTTTGTGCTTTCGCTATAGCCTGCGCGGATCTTTACGGTAACCGGAACGGGGGATGCTTCGACTGCCGCACGTACTATCTCCCGGGCTCGTGAGGGATCGCGCATAAGGGCGCTTCCTTCTCCGTTTGACACTATCTTGTGCACGGGGCATCCCATGTTTATATCAAAGGCAGCGGGAAGAATGCTCGCATTTCCCTCGAGGTATTCCTCGGAGGTGAGTATTCTTATTGCTTTTGCTATAAATTCGGGCTCCGCGCCGAAAAGCTGCAGTCCCATGGGAATGCTTGATGAATTGCGTGCCAGAACAAGTGTCTTCTTGTCCCCGTAGCACACCGCCTTGGCGCTTATCATCTCGCTCACGGTGTACTCGGCTCCGTGCGAGGCGCAGATCTCACGGAACGCCGCGTTCGTGTAGCCCGCAAGCGGCGCCAACATGAGACCGTATTTCAAGCCGATATTCCCTATGTTCATAACGCGGCTCTCCCTTCTTAAGTCTGTAATCGTTATTGTAGCATATAATTGTGAATAGTTTGTTAATAACGACAAAGAGAAAGATAAGATAAGACGGAAGGATGCGGGGATAGGCGGGGGAAACCCTTTGAGAAAGGGTTATCCCCCGCACCCCTTTCCTAAACCTTTTATGCAGGGGGAAGGTAAAACCTTTATTTGTGCGTTACTGACGCAGCGGGGTACTAACAGCAACGCCCCAAGCTCGCGCCGCCGCGCTCGTAGCGATATCCGATAGGTAATGATCGGGGGAAAACCGTTCTCGCGAAGCAGATTTTGATGCAAGACTAAGATCGGAGCGGGAGAAGGCGTGAGCGTATTTTTATACGTGACCGCCGACGACTCGCGATCGATCTGGCGTATTGCGCAAAAGATGCAAGCGAGATTTGAGAAAGGGTTATCCCCCGTACCCCTTTCCTAAACCTTTTATGCAGGGGGAAGGTAAAACCTTTCTTTGTGCGTTACTGACGCAGCGGGGTACTAACAGCAACGCCCCAAGCTCGCGCGGCGCGCTCGCAGCGGAAACCGCAAGAGTAACGTCGTTAGCTTGCGAGGCTCGCTGCGCTCAAGGATGACAGCAGGGATGGGGCATTATTCTCCCGCAGGTGCCTATACGCGCCGAGGGGCACCCTTCAAATAAAGGGTGCCCCTCGAATAATATCGGTTATTCTATATTACGTTGCGCTTTCCTCGGGATGTGTCTCGATCATCTCCTCGGGCTGGGTCTCCTTTTCGCCGGGGCGCTTGACCTCGACCGAGCGGTATGCCTCAAGTCCCGTACCTGCGGGGATCAGCTTACCGATAAGGACGTTCTCCTTAAGTCCCTGGAGGTGGTCCACCTTACCCTTGATAGCAGCCTCTGTGAGGACCTTGGTGGTCTCCTGGAAGGATGCTGCCGACAGGAAGGAATCCGTCTGGAGAGATGCCTTGGTAATTCCGAGAAGGACATCGGAGCAGGTAGCAAGACGGAGAGTGCTCTCGCCTGCGTCGATCCTCTTCTGTACGAGCTCATTCGCTTCCTCAAACTCGAGCTGACCGACGAGCGTTCCTACAAGAAGATCTGTATCTCCCTCATCCTCGACCTTGACCTTTCTCGACATCTGACGTGCGATGACCTCAACGTGCTTGTCGTTGATGTTAACGTCCTGAGAACGGTATACCTTCTGTACCTCACGGATGATGTAGTCATAGACTGCCTCGATTCCGTTGACACGGAGGATATCTGCGGGTGCCTTGTAACCTTCTGTCATTGCCTGACCCTGGAGCACATAGTCGCCCTCGGCAACTATGATACGCATTCCGAACGGGATAGCGTATGAAAGCTCGTCTCCCGACTCTGTGGTGACAAGGATGGTCTTGGTTCTCTTATCTTCTCTGATACGGATAGTTCCGTTCTGCTCTGCGATGATCGCTGTCTTCTTAGGTCTGCGTGCCTCAAACAGCTCCTCGATACGGGGAAGACCCTGTGTGATGTCGCATCCCGCAATACCACCGGTATGGAAGGTTCTCATCGTAAGCTGTGTACCCGGCTCGCCTATAGACTGAGCGGCGATGATTCCGACGGTCTCACCGACGTTGACGGGGTTACCGGATGCCATGTCGGCACCGTAGCAATGAGCACA
>JAZMZS010000153.1:0-26541 GCA_045586105.1 Eubacteriales bacterium
CAGAATACAACATCCGTCTGCGCAGACATGCTTACCGCACACAACACACCGAGGCAAGCCAAAACAAGTGTGCATACAAGCAACGCAAATGATCTCTTTTTCATAAACAAACCATCCTTGAGTAGTATTTACAAGTTTATCATAAATATTTTATCACTCTGTACCTCTGCATTCAACAACAGAATGCGTTCGCTTTTATTCTCCGTGATCGATTTTGTCAGTGGGGATATTTTTTTGACACAAGAACGAATGATCCGTATATATCAGTGCGCATATATTCGAATGAGTGAAAACGCAATATATTATACTAAAATAAGCAATTGCATCACATTTTCGTTTGTGGTACACTTATATCAAAGACAAAAAACGGAGGACTGAAAATGAAAAAGATCTTGTCAATCATTCTATGTGCGGTAATGCTGCTGCCTATGCTCGCATATACGCCGGGACTTTCGATTGAAACGAAGGCGGCAGAAACGGCCGTGTACGTGCGTGACGGAGGTAACGGGGACGGCTCGAGCGCAGACAAGCCGCTCGGCTCACTTTACGATGCCTATACGGCACTCGGAGATAAGGGCGGTAAGATAGTTATCTGCGGCACCTATACTATCAATTCCAACTTCGAGGAGCCTGTGCATAACGGGCAGGTCACCGTAACGCAGAACCACAACGACCTCGACTACAGAGAAGGCACGGCTCTCGACATCGGCAATACCTACAAGAGATATATTCTCAACGGTCCGACCAAATTTGAGAATATCAACATCAAGACCACGTGCACCGCAGCCATGCGCGGAATGTTTATCATATGCCAGTACAATCCGATCGAATTCGGCGAGGGTATCACCTGCACGGGCTTTGACGGAGCTCTCGTCAACTCCGCAGTTACTCTGCTCGGCGGTATGCAGTTAGGTCTCACCCCGAAGAAGAAAAACGACGGAGGCTCTCATATAATTGTAAAGTCGGGACAAGATATACTCATCGCAGGTCTTGACCGTCAAATGAAGAATGATAACACACGCTCGTCCAAGATCGAAGTATTCGGCGGAGAAGTAAAGAATCTGTACGCCGGAAATATCAACGGATGCAAGGGCGCAAACTCCGAGATCACGATAAACGGCGGTAAGTTCACGGGCAAGGTCGCTTGCGAATACGGACTTTCCGGCAAGAGCAGGGTCGTCATCAACGGCGGTGACTTCTCCTCCTGCTCGGTCATCTCGGGCACTTCAATAGATTCCGAGGTCACGGTTGCAGAGGCTGTAGAGAATGCGGTGACCCCTCTTCTCTCAGGCTTCAAAACCATCAACACCTCCAAGGGTACGTTGGTACATAAGATCCCCGAGGAGGTATTCGACGCGGGCAGCTTCAAGTCCTCCGAGGGAACGGCACTCCCCTACAGAATTTATTATCCCGACGGCTACGAGCAGTCGAGCGGCAAGAAGTACCCGATATTCGTGTATTTCCACGGCAACGGCTCGAGAGGAACCGATAACAAGACGCAGATCGGCTCCAACCACGCGATAGTATCAAAGGTACTCAACAGCGGTACGGACTGCGTTATATTGGCACCTCAGGCGCCTAAGACCAGTATGTGGGTGTCCCACTACCCGGGCGGACCGAACTTCAGTAACACGAAGGCACCCGAGTCCGCTCACCTGCGCGCAGCCATCGAGCTGATAAACAAGATCATGGAGGACGATAGGATAGACCGCGACCGTCTGTACTTAGCGGGAGGCTCAAACGGTGCAGCGGCGTGTTGGAGCATCATATCGAGAAACCCCAGATCCGTTGCGGCTGCTCTTCCCCAGGCAGGAACGGGCGCTACGGGCGGAGCGGACAGGATAGCCAAGGCATTCCTGTTCACGCCTATCTGGACGTTCCACGGAGATGCTGACGCAACCCTCTCGGTTGAGGGAACGCGCGGTATCGTTGATGCCGTGGGCAAGCTCAACGGCACCCTTCTCAAATACACCGAGTACCCCGGCAGAGATCACGACATATGGGTCACAGCGGCAAACGAACCCGGTGTCGTAGAGTGGATGCTCTCACAAAAGCGCACCGACACGGTACCCACTGCCCTGCAGAACACACTCGACCCCGCACTTCTCGAGGGTACGATACCCTCCGCTCCCGATACAACACCCGATACAACACCCGATACTGCTCCGAGCACCACTCCGGACACTGCTCCCAATACTACGCCCAACACTACACCCAATACTACTTTGGATACAGCACCCGATACGCAAACAGCGGCAGATTCCACAAGTGAAGCAAGCTCGGACAACGAGAACAACGCCGGCGGAAACGCGGTTCTTATCATAGCGATCTGCGCCGTTTGTGCAGTTGCAGCTGCCGTCGTAATAATCTTCGTAATAAAGAAAAAGAAAGCATAGTCAATAAAAAAACGGACCGTCGCAGGATCAAAGCTGCGACGGTCTGTTTTTTGCGTTATTCGGAGATCTCCGGTCGGCTGCTGCAAAAAAAAGAGCGGCGCTGCCATAAAAACAGCGCCGCCCCGTTATTTCGTTGTCATTTCTGCGTCTTCTCGATGTCGCTTATCATGCCTACGCGGATAGCGTGTCTGCCGCCCTCGAATTCTGCACCGACGAAGGATTCTGCCACGTCGATAGCGAGACACTCACCGATAACGCGAGCGCCCATGCAAAGAACGTTTGCATCGTTGTGGTTGCGGGTGAGACGGGAGGAATACGTATCCGAGCATACTGCAGCTCTGATACCGTTATACTTATTTGCCGCCATCGACATACCGATGCCCGTGCCGCAGATAAGGATACCGAGAGAGCCCTCGCAGCCGAGAACGCCCTCACACACCTTGGATGCAAATTCGGGATAGTGGCAGCTTGCATCGCTGTACGCACCTACGTCCTCAACCTCGTAGCCCTGCTCCTTGAAGTGAGCGATAAGGGTGTTCTTAAGTGCGTAGCCTGCGCTGTCGCAGCCGAATATAAGCTTCTTTACGTTAGGATTCTTCATTATAAATACCTCTGTTACTTATTTGTTATTTTGTGCGGCAAGCCGCTCGAGGCGTTCTCTTTCCGCCTGGGCAAGTCTGAGATAGGTGGGTCTGAGCCCCGAATCGGTCGTACACCTGCCCGCCTTGTATGCGCGGTAAGCGCACATGGCAACGCTGTATGCGTTCTGTCCCGCTCTCTGCGCATCGTACTCGGCACGCTCTCCGAGCCTCGCACTCACAAGATGGGCTCCGTCACCCGAAAGAAATATACGCTCTCCCTCGTAGCCCGCGAGCATTTTGCAAAGCTCCTCTGCGGGAATCGCCATATCCTCGCACAAGCGCTCGATGCTTCCGTTATTTACACGGAAGATCGCCGCATACACCTGATCGCGTCTTGCGTCCATTGCAGAGGCAACGATACCGCACTCACCGATATAGTTATAGGCAAGCGCCTCAAGCGAGGACACTCCGACGCACGCCTTTTCTCTGCCGAACGCCAGCCCCTTTACGGTAGCGGCACCTATTCTCACTCCGGTAAAGGACCCCGGTCCCTCGGATAGCGCGAACATATCTATATCACGTACTTTAAGCGAGAGCTCCGAGAGAATACTCTCTATCATGGGAAGGAGCATTTCGGAATGCGTCATTCCTGCATCTTCCTGCTTTAGCAAAAGCAGCTTTTCATCCTCGCAAACAGCCGCAGTACAGATCTTAGCCGTGCTGTCTATCGCAAGTATCTTCATGCCCTTCACCTCTTTTCAAGAGTAATGCGCCTCTCATCGGGAGTGTCCGGAGAGGTTTTTTCGATCTTCAGAATATAAGCGTCCTCGGGAATGGCAAACGGAATATTCTCACACCATTCCGAAAGCATATATCCGTCTCTCGAAAAATACTCGTAAAAGCCCGTCGAATACAGATCCTCGTCGTCGGTGATACGGTACATATCGAAGTGGAACACGCTCGTATTATCAAAGCGGTATTCGTTGACGATACTGAAGGTAGGGCTCTTTACCCTTGCCTGTCCAAAATACGAACAAAAGCCGCGCACGAACGCCGTCTTGCCGACACCGAGGTCTCCGTACATAGCAACAAAAGCCTGCGACGTGCTCTCAGAGAGCTTTTTTGCAAACGCCCTGCCGATATTTTCCGTTTCTGCCGTGTCCTTCGTCAAAAAGGACACGGGCAGATCAAAATCATATTGCATATTATATCCGTCAGGATCAGAACAGACCGCTGATCTTTCCTTCTGCATCGATATCTATACGGTAAGCCGCAGGAGATTTGCCAAGTCCCGGCATGGTCATGATAGCACCCGTGAGCGCTACGATAAAGCCTGCACCGGCGCTGAGTTTGACCTCTCTTACGGTTATGTTGAAGTTCTTGGGTCTTCCGAGCTTAGTCTGATCGTCCGAGAGGGAGTACTGCGTCTTTGCCATACATACGGGAAGCTTAGCGTACTCGGGATCGATCGCGAGTATGTCCGCGAGCGCCTTCTTAGCCGAAGCCTCAAAGATAACGCCGTCGGCGCCGTATATCTCGCGTGCGATGGTCTCGATCTTCTCCTCGATCTTCATATCGTCGGGATAGAGAAGCTTGAACTCGGACTTCTTGTCGCAAGCGGCAACTACCTTCTCGGCGAGATCGAGCGCACCGTCGCCGCCCTTCATGAACACCTCGGAGAGAGCGATCTCCGCTCCGAGATCATGGCAAAGGTTCATTACGTAATCTATCTCGGCGTCGGTATCACATCCGAAGCGGTTGAGCGCAACAACAACGGGAAGACCGTACTTTGAGATATTCTCGATATGAGCCTCAAGGTTGACAGCACCCGCCTTGAGCGCGTCAAGATTCTCCTCGGTGAGCTTGTCCTTCGGCACTCCGCCGTTGTACTTGAGCGAACGGATGGTAGCAACGATGACGACAGCCGAGGGGGTAAGACCTGCCTTACGGCACTTGATGTCAAGGAACTTTTCAGCTCCGAGATCCGCTCCGAAGCCCGCCTCGGTGATGGTATAATCCGCGAGCTTGAGCGCGAGCTTTGTAGCTCTGACGGAGTTACAGCCGTGTGCGATATTGGCAAAGGGACCGCCGTGGATAAGAGCAGGGGTGTGCTCTATCGTCTGAACGAGGTTCGGCTTTATTGCGTCCTTCATAAGAGCCGCCATAGCGCCGTGAGCCTGAACGTCTCTTGCAAACACGGGACGTCCGTCGTAAGTGTAGCCTATATGGATGTTTCCGAATCTTTCCTTAAGATCCGCTATATTCTCGGCAAGGCAAAGTATAGCCATTACCTCGCTCGCAACCGTGATCATGAAGTGATCCTCGCGTACGACGCCGTTCATCTTTCCGCCCATGCCGACGATGATGTTACGAAGTGCGCGGTCGTTGGTGTCGGTAACGCGCGAGAATAGTATCCTTCTCGGATCTATTCCAAGCTCGTTGCCCTGCTGGAGATGGTTGTCTATCATAGCGCAGAGAAGATTGTTTGCAGCCGTGATCGCGTGGAAGTCACCCGTGAAGTGAAGGTTTATGTCCTCCATGGGAAGCACCTGCGCGTATCCGCCGCCTGCAGCACCGCCCTTAACTCCGAAGACGGGTCCGAGAGAAGGCTCTCTGAGGGCGATTATTGCCTTCTTGCCTATCTTCTCCATTGCCATTCCGAGTCCGACGGATGTGGTAGTCTTTCCCTCTCCTGCGGGCGTGGGGTTGATAGCGGTAACGAGGATGAGTTTTCCGTCCTCTCTCTTTGCCATTCTGTCAAGGAAGGAATCATTGATCTTTGCCTTGTACTTTCCGTACAGATCATACTCCTCCTCGGTAAGCCCGAGCTTGTCTGCGATCTCGCATATGGGAAGCAGCTTCGCTTCGCTTGCTATCTCGATATCGGTCTTCATACTTCAAATCTCCTTTTATATTTAAAAGCATATTTTTAACAATTTTTTATATTGTAACACATTTTTCCCGCCTTTTAAATAGTTATCGGGAATTTTTTTCATTTTGTGAAGATAAATTACTTAAAAAACGCAATAAGCAACGTCCCCGCCGTCATGAGTGCGAGTCCGAGCAGTGCCTTTTTTGACAGCTTTTCGCCAAATACGAAATAGGAGAACGCAACGGTAGCAATAATACTCAGCTTGTCTATCGGTACTACGACGCTGACCTCTCCCGTCTGTATCGCGTAATAATAGCAGAGCCAGGAAGCGCCGGTAGCAATTCCCGAGAGGCAAATAAAGCCGAGCTCTCTCTTATCAAGCGTCTTCAGTCCGACCTGCTTTTTACGGGCAAGCACGATGCCCCAGGACATCAGTAGCACCACTCCCGTGCGGATAGCCGTACCAAGGTTCGACTCAACACCTGCAATACCGAGCTTTGCAAGTATAGAAGTGAGTGCTGCAAACACCGCAGAAAGCACTGCGTAGATCATCCAGCCTCTGCCTTGTGCCTTCGCTTCTTCCTTCCTTCGCTCCACCATCAAAAGGATACCGATTCCGAGAATAACCGTCGCTATGAGCTTTATCACGAGGTTGCTTTTTTCGTCAAACAGAAAAACGGCGAGCAGAACGGTCAGCACGGTGCTTGATTTATCAATAGGGACTACCTTGTTGACGTCACCGATCGACAGCGCCTTAAAATAGCATATCCATGAGGCACCCGTGCTGAGTCCCGACAAGATCAAAAATGCAAGAGACCTCGGTTCTATATTCGATACGCTCCCCTGCGAGCCTACGACGAACACCATTATCCATGAAAATATCAGAACAACGACCGTCCTGAGTGCCGTTGCCAGATCCGAATCGGTCTTTTTTATTCCGCATTTTGCAAGTATTGACGTAAGCGCCGCAAACACCGCACTTGCTACGGCAGATATCATCCACAGCATATACCTTCACCCCACGATAATAAAACGATCTCAAAAAAGCAAACCAAACGGCGCCAACCGCATCCGTCACCGACATTATACCGCAATTAATTGCATTTTTCAATCTTTATCGACTTTATAGATATTGAATTTTCAACTATTATGTGTTATAATAATCCGGTAAATATATAAAAAACAAGAGGACGACATGAACAACAACACCTACAAGCACACGGATTTCAGCGGTGATTTTATTTCGCTTCACGAATGCACGGTAGACGGAATTTCATATGAAAACGGCATTCTTACACTTACCTTTGACGGTGGATTTCTCCTTAAAACAACGCATCATGCAAACAAAACCGAAAAGAACCTCCGCACGGACAAAGCACAGGTCAGCTTCGTCTGCAAGGAGGCACCCGCCATATTCATATTCAAAAAGAACCTGTTCGGTAAAATGACAAAAAAGGAGCTCCCTGCAGAATCTCTCTGCGAGCTTGCGGGCGGCAGCACCGCGCTCGAGATCCTCGGGCTCTACCCCGCCGACGGCAAAACCCTTATCAAATGCTGGGCTCGTGATAAAAAGACCGATAAGGTATCCGAGTGCCACATAGAGCTCTCCTCCGAAAAGGCATTTTACCGCTGGTGATCTGAGCACCGATACCCCGAATATCAAAAAGCAACCCCTCCGACTTTTTTCGTCGGAGGGGCTGTTTTTATGCTATGACTCCTTCAGTAAGAGGTCTTCCGCATTTTTGACGGATATTCATTGTTATTCACCGCAGTATTCTTGCAGTGCTCAGCCCGGCAGAGTGAACATATCACTCGCATAGCTGTTTCCTCTGATATCATAGACAACGAACATTACATAGTAATCGTTCTTGTTTTCTATCTCACGGCACTCAAGATGGAAGCCGTCCTTGACCTCATACTGATGACCGTAGAAATTACCTGTAGAGTCCCATTCGAAATACGGAAGAAGGTTGCCGTTTGCATCTTGTTTCGGTTTTCTCGTAGAGAAGGAAAACTCGATAGTGTCATAATCCTTATAGTTGAGCATCTGCTTGGCGGGAACTTCCGCATTTTCTATAAGATAAGCACTGTGCAGAGACGGAACACCGCCATCGATCCTTACCTGCCATTCCACAGGATCGGTCTTCCAATCCGAGATCTCACCCGCAAAGGACCAGAACATAGCCGAAGCAATATACTTCTGCTCGTTGCTTCCGTCTCTCACCTGATACATCGTGATCGGGAAATCGGAAGCCTTATTTGTCTTTTCGTCTACCGCAAAGACAGCCTTATTATTGTAGGTCGCGCTGAGCACGCCGCCCGAGCTGAGCGAAGCATCAAATCCCGCAAATACAAACAAATACTCATCATTATTGAGCTTTCTCAATATGTAATAAGAGGAGCCCGCATAGTTCTCTGCCTGCTCGGCTGTCAGCGTGATCGACAGCTCGTTATTGACACCGCTCTTGACCGCATTTCCCTTAGTAGCACCGAATCCCTTCCAAGACAAGGCACCGGGCTCTGAGAGCATATTACTAAAGCCCGAGATGTATCTGGTGTAGTTCTCGGAGAAATCAAAGCTGCCGAACATTCTCGTCCATGCGGTCATTTCCGCTCTGTTATCAAGAGGATGATAGATCGATACTCCGCTCGCATTTGCGACGTTTGACCTCGAATAGCACACATATTCCTTCAGCTCACCGATAAGCTGCTCAGCTTCTGCCGGGTAATCGGCAGACATCAGAGAAACAAGATGCACCATGTCAACAAGGTCGTACTCCCTGCCGGAGTTGAACCTTCCAAACGCCTTTGCATTATGTCTTGCTCTGGAGGCATTGGCAAAGTTCCCCGATCTGATGCCTGCTTCCGCCTTTTCAAACAGCACATCCATGCTTCTCTCCACATCTTCTATCTCTGACAGATCAACACAAGAGAGCGTGATCTCGCATCTGATCTCGGGATGCTCGGCGAATGCCTTTTCAAGAGTCGACATGTAAGCGTCTACTATACCCTTTCCGATATCCTTTCCGTCATCATAGTGATCGAGCAGCTTGAGACATTTGTAGTCCCATCCCGAGCCCGGCTCTGTCTCCTGCGAGGCTATCATGTATTCCGCATAATCTCTGAGCTCCCATGCCGTCTCGATCGTTCCCATAAGGCAAGCATCAAAGCCTATAAACTCAAGCTTCTGCCCATCGCCGAGACCTGCTTCTCCGAGAGCATCCGCAAGCTCGGAAATGCTCATCAGATCATTTGAATCCTGATCCCATCCGTATCCATCCATGGGGCCTCCGCCGTGATTCCAAAGAATAAGTCCATATTGGTCCGACGGATACTCATCCATGCAATACTTGACAAATTCAGAGAGCGTATCGCCGTCTGCCATGCTCTTCTCGGGCGTCTGTCTTACGATCTCTACGTCATCATCCTTGAGTATAAGAATGTTGTTTTTGTCAGGCGGGAGCCAGTCGTTATACCAGCCTGCTGTACCTCCGGCGCATATCAGGATCTTGTTGTCGGTCGTGTCGACCTTCGATTCTGCCATCTCCACTATATCGCTCGTTGCACAATAGTTTTTAGATTCAAGGTCCGAGCCTACCATGTAGATCATAACAGTCTTGCTCTCGTAAGCCTTGTTTCCTGCGTGCTCATCACTCGAAAAGCCCGACTGAATATTGTTGCTGACACCGTTGTTATCAAGTCCCGCTCCGCCGGGTCCTCCATCGGAGCCGCCGCTCATTGCAGCTATTATTACGATCAGAAGGATCAGAAGGACCGCTCCTGCAATAACAGCTATCTGCCATGGCTTTAAGCCTTTTTTCTCCGCAGCGGCTCCTGCCTGCGCATATGCCGGTGCAAAGTCCGCCTGTTGCTGCTGTGCGCCCCATACGGGCTGCTGTGCCTGTTGCTGCTGTGCGCCCCATGCGGGCTGCTGTGCCTGTTGCTGCTGCGCACCCCATGCAGGCTGCTGTGCCTGTTGCTGCTGCGCACCCCATGCAGGCTGCTGTGCCTGTTGCTGTTGTGCGCCCCACGCGGACTGCTGTGCCTGTTGCTGCTGTGCACCCCATGCGGACTGCTGTGCCTGCTGTTGAATGCTGACGAATTCCGACGATCCGCAATTCATACAAAACGTGGTAGATTCACTTACTGCAGCACCGCATTTCTTGCATTGTTTCTGTGACATGCTTATTCCTCCTGTTGTAAATTGATTTTTAGTTTAAACGCTTTCTGTCTGCCGGGTCTTTACGATTCGGCAAAAATATCATGCTTGAAATATTGACGAATATCCGCATCCATCTGCGGATCGATATGCCGAAACGGACCGTCTGTGCGGGTTTCGTCATAAGTGTCGCTCAATCTGTCAAAAAAGTCGTACCCCAGCTTGACTATGCGGCTTGTTTCCATAATAAACGGCAGTATCTCCGGTGCAGCGAACAAGGACTTTACTATAACGTGGTCAGCCGCTGCCAGTAAAAACAGCCCGTCACAAAGCGGAGAACACCTGTAATCGGTGAACGCATAGCAGAAGTCTGCAAGATTGAGCACGGAAACGGTATCGTTCCCGTATATCTCTCTGACTATTCCCTTCTCAAGCGCAGGCCGAAGCTTCTCAAGATATTGCTGTCTTCCCGCAGGATCGGGCTTCGGTCCTTCCGCGGCGAGCTCGGGGGATAGCTTCCAGTTCTTTGCGGGAAATGCCAAAACGAGCTTTTGGTTGGAAATAACAACGTGATATGGCTCATATAGTTTGGTTTGTACGAATGCACTCTGGTCTTTTACGAGCTGACCGGTAGGCTCAACAAAAAAATGTGAGGAGCTGTTGAAGTCCAGCTTCAGACTATAGCCTTCACCAAATAAGCAAGCAAAATAGTCCGGCGACCCATCCGAACGCGGATCACAGAAATACTCCTTTTCGAAGCAAATCATAGTTAAGATCTTATGGTTCAGATCCTTTGCTTTTCTCAGATTCTGTTTTGACAGGCTGTTCAACAACACAGTACTGATAGTACCCCTTGGATCCTTTTTACAGACAGGCTCCGGCTCAAACCTCCTGCAAGGCACATCATCCGAGATATAGCACAGATCTTCGTCATAGATAGCAACGAGCTTTCTATCGCTGCAAAAAAACGTTCCCGATACATATACAAAATACAGTCTTTTACCGTATTTTAGCTCAGATAAATAGTACTCACTTTTCATGCTCTCCTTTAAACCGAGGTTAAGCATTTTCAGGATCTTTACCATTTCGAATGAACCGAGTGAGCTGAACTCAATTGAATTTTCACAGGCGTACATACAAACATCCTCTACCACAAACAGTGCGTTGTTTGTCACGCATCCTATGATCTTTTTGCTCTGCTTTACCGAAAGTATATCCGCCTTTATCCTGCGCATATCGATGCGTTGCTTCATTTCTTCACGCTCCTCTGATACTTAATCAACACGGCAATTGCGGAAAAGTTATCCATTATGCTTCCTTTGCCGTTTTTTATCACCGTTGATCTCATCTTTTTCAGCCAGTGTCTTGCCGTGCGGCTGCTATTGAGCACAGAGAGCATGTCCGATTCGTCGATATGCTCCCAGAATCCATCCGAGCAAAGAAGCAACGCTCTGCATTCGGATAGGGGTATGGATGCCGAACGCTCGTACATAGGTCTGTCCCATTCAGTACCCATCGCGCGCAGAACCTTGTTGCGGTCAGGGTGCTTGCGTATCTCGCCTTCGGTGATCTCGCCCGACAAAGCGAGTATCTGCGGAACGCTGTGGTCAAGCGTACGGTGCTTTATTCCGTTTTTGTCAAAGACATATACGCGTGAATCTCCGACGTGGCAGATGTGCATCTCACCGCCGTATATCAGCACAGCTGCCGCGGTAGTGCGCATTTTATTCTTTATCTTGTGCTCACTCTGAAAAGAGATAAGCTCCTCCTGCGCCTCCGAAAAGGCAGAGGATAAGAGATCCTCGCACAAGGGTCGGGAAGCAAGCTTCTCCGCCAATGAATCGGCAACAAGCCTTGAGGCGGTATCACCCATTCCGTGTCCGCCCAGCCCGTCGCAAACGACAAAGCAATAGCTGCCGTCTCCTTTTTTGCAACGTACTGAATCCTCGTTGATGCTTCGCCCTCCCTTTTCGCTGAGGAAAGCAAGGTCAAGCTTATCCTTGCTTTTGCTCAGCATCACCATTTGTCTGTCCTATCATTGTCTGACACGGATCGCGCCTGTGCCGAAACAACGCCTCCGCATTTACCGCAGAACCTTGTTCCCGGAGCATAGACCGCACCGCATGCGGTGCATCTGAACAGCGTCAAGGGTGCATTCTGTGCATTAACGTGTGAAGGTGCTGCCGCCGTATACGGCGCAGATACCCGGTATGACGGCTTAGATGTCTCAAAAAGAGGTACGGTTTTTTCTTCATCGTCAGAATATGGTGCATGTGCGGGTTGCTGCCAAGCCTGTCCGTAGGCAGACTGTGCTGCGGCACGTGGCTCCGCTGTGCCCGCTTCCCATGAATCCCCCCAGCCTCCGCTTGTCTGAGGCTGAGCGGCAGGCTGAGCGGCAGGCTGAGCCTTCGGCTGTCCGTATGCAGGCTGTGTCTGTGCTGTTGCAGCCTGTTGCGAATAAGAGCCTTGATGTCCCGCGGCAGTCAATGGTGCTCCCGCTATTTGTCCGTCTGTCAAAGGTAAATAAGCAGCAACCGAAGCACATACATATTTGCTATACGTAGTCAGATCCACAAAGGGCTTAGCGCAATAGACGGCGCTTTCATTGCCTGCTCCGTTTTCTATTCTGACACCCGTCTTGCGCAGTGCATCGGCAAATCCCCTTGCCGCCTTTCCGCTGAACGCAATTCCGTTCTGATTGAACAGCAAAACAAAATCGCTTCCGTCACGGCGAACGAATCTGAATGCCAGGTCATTCTTGCGATCATGTGTATGAAAAGGATAGATCACCTTCTCAAGCTCGGCAAGATCGTAAAAAGCATACGTCTTTTTCATGTTGCTTTTTATTGCCTCTGTGGTCAATGCACCTAAAAGGCCGAACGCCCCGCCCAAGACGTTTCCCGCGAACTCCGCATTTGATACACGTCTGACGATCAGATACTTGGTCGTCAGTCTCAGCTCGCATATACCTGAATCTTTGTGCGTTTGACCGTAAATAAATGTTGCCGCGCCGCTATAAAGCACGTTACCGCAACGGGGGCACTCTCCTGCCTTTTGCACCTCACCGTAGCAAAATTCGCATTTTTTCATAAGCTATCATCCTCTCTTCTTAAGTGTTTCGAGCACGCTTGAGCGTACCTTGCCGAGAATACCGGCATCCGAGCCTCTTTCCATATAACAACCGAGCGCCTTGAAAATGACGATAAGGGTATCGGTATCCGCTGCCGAAACAGCGTTACGTATATTCTGAGGATCATTACGCACGAAAGCAGCAGCCGGATCCTCTGTGCCGTTGTATCCCGGAAGAATGCGCGCGATCGCCGCATCCATCACCCTCTTTGCTTCAAGAGTGCTTGTATCGATGGGCTCATGATACTGTGACATTCTGTAAATATCCTCATCCGTCCTTGCGTATGCACCTCCAAAGGAAGCATCGGATGTATATGCGGCATTTGAAGTATACCGACCCGAAGCGGAAGCAGGTCCCCATTTGTTGTCGCCATCGCTGTCAGAAGCCCACCAGATTATAACGATTATCGTTCCAAACATAGGAATCAAGCCGAAAAGGTAGTACAATCCCGACTTGCCTGTATCATGCAGTCTTCTTACCGACAACGCCATCAACGGAATAATCAACACAATTGGTATGATCACACCTAAGTATGGAATAAACCCTGAAACAATATTAAGAATAAAAGTGAACAGATAGGCATACCAGAACTCGCTCTTTGATGCTCTGCCCTTGAAATTTGCATAATTGACAAACATCAGCTTGATAGCTTCTGCAAATCCGACACTGCCGTTGCTCGCACCGCTTTGCGCACCCGCTTCCGAATTCGCATAGTTCTGTGTATCAGCCGACATACCGGGCGCCGAGTACTGCGTACCCGTGTCTGCGGGACTGTGCTGATTTTGAGTTGCTCCGCATACGGGGCAAAATACTGCACCGTTCTTTATCTCGTTTTTACATTGATTACAGATCATAATTTCAACATTCTCCTTATATTGTTCGTTTTGTTATACTCTGTTACCGCATCGTGTACAGAAGGAAACTCCGCCTTCTATCACCGCACCGCAAGCAGGGCAGGTCCTTGCCCCGGACTGTGAGTATGTCCCCGGCTGTGAGTATGTCCCGGGACGGTAATTTGCCGCCGCAGGCTGCTGTACATTATATGCGGGCAGATATCCTGCCTCACGTAGCCTGTTGACGTACTGCGGATTTTGCATGCGGGTGTTCGAATACTGTCTCTCTAACTCGAGATTCTTTCTTGTCTGCTCAATTCCGCGCCCGGTCGCACCCTTTATCGATCTGAAGCCGTTGATCAGGGATATAACTCCGATCAACGGAAGCGGAAACACTATAAACCCTAAAAAGATGATGATAACGAACAGCACCAAAGATCCTATTCCGATTCCGATAGCGGTCAAGCCGCCCTTGCGGGCTTCTTTCAACTTGTCGCTTGAGGGGTTAATATCCTCTTCTCTTATTCCTTCGACCGCTATCTCGTGATAGCGCTTGTCCATATATTCCCGATGGCACTTGTCGCACATCCTTATCGGACTGCCGTACAAATATGCATTTACCTCGGTTCCGGTATCAGCTCCGCAATGCGGACATTGAAGATTCGGAATAGCCATAATGTTTTTCTCCTTCTATCTTTTGTCTTTGTCTACAAATTTGAGACATACGATGCCTATAGCCCCGTAAAGCGAACTGTAAAGTATCAGCACAAGCCAGGTCTTTGCCACATTCTGAGCAGAAGCATCGTAGCTCATGTCATACTCCTGAGTAAGTCCCAGATCCTTCCAGCTGGTTATGCTCTCATCACCCGATACCGCTTCCTTGAATTTTTCCAGAGTATCTCTGGTCGGGATCTCATTCAGATCGGCAGAGGAGCATATTGCGCAAAGTCCCCATTTGCTTATCGTAAGCTCCTTTATCGGTTCCGCCTTTTCCGGCAGAGTGAACATCATCCCCGACATAACGAGCTGAACGATAAGCACAAACGGCATTACGGTCATTGCCGCATTCTCCGTTTTTACAATGCAGGAAACGAGGACCCCAAGTGCATCGGCACAGAAGATTATCAGCGTAAAGGAAATGAAAAACTCGATCGTGATCCATTCAAAGAACACGCCGCCTGACGGAAAATCTCTGAAAATGTCAAATACCGTCGTGAGTATAAGTGATTCCGCGGTGCATAGCAAAAGCTCGAACAGCATGCGCGCTATCACGTATGACGATATGTGAAGCCCTGTGCGGTGTTCTCTTTTTATGATAGCTCTCTCTCGGCAGATGCTCTGAATGGAATTGAACAGCCCCACCCATATGCATCCGCATATCATCGCAAAAACACCTGTCTTTGTGCTTTCGTTAACGGAAAAGGTATTGTCCCCTATTACCCATGCCAGTATCACCGAAATGATAAGCGTGCTGACAAGTGACTTCCATCCCTTTTCGTTGAAGAATGTACGGTAGCACTTACCGAAATAGATCTTTATCTGACCGATACGGCCAATTCTCGATTCACTCATAATTATCATCCACCTGTATATGAAGCATATTTGTCGATATAAAAGTCAGAGAGCCCCTCTCCGTTTTCATCGGGACGGTTGATCTTCTTTACGATCTCTCTAAAGCTCGATACCCCGAAGAATCCGAATGCATCCGAAACAGAACCGTAAAAGGCGAGATGTCCGCAGTTATCCTTCGTGCTCTTGGCAAGCACGATCACCTTGTCAAACAGATCTGCGGCACGCTCGGGGCTGTGTGTGATCACCATTACTATCTTGCCCCTGTCCGCAATAAGACGCAGATTCTCCATAAGTCCTCGTCCCATGATGTCATCCACGCCCGAATCCGGCTCATCGAGGAAAAACAGGCTCGGATCCGATACAAACTCTACCGCAATGCTCAGACGTTTTCTCTGACCTCCGCTCAGCTTTGAAACGAGCGTTTCCTTCTCTCTCGAAAGCCCGAGATCCTCAAGCACCTTGTCTATTCTCTTATCGCGCGCATCTGCGCTCATGGATCTTGGCAGCTTCATTTCCGCGGCGTTCGAAATCGTGTCGAGCACCGTGTCGCTTCCTCTCAGAAGATCCTGCTGAGGAACAAAGCCGATATCATACTTCATCTGCTCATATTCCTCGTAAATATCTGTATCGCGGTACATGATCCTGCCAGATGCCTTTTCATATCCCATTACCGCATTGATAAAGGTGGTCTTGCCAGCGCCAGACCCTCCGAGGATCAGGACCATCTCGCCGTTTGACACGGTCATGTTGATATTCTGCAGAAGCATCAGCTTCTTGAACCTCGACACTACGCTTCTCTCGGTTATGCTGATCTGCAGCTCTCCTCCGCCCTTTGCCGTGCTCTGACGCGGCTGTACCGGCGGTTGAGCAGGCTGTACCGGCGGTTGAGCAGGCTGAGGAACGGTTATGGGAGAGGAGGGAGCAGCCGCTTCGTTCTCCTTCATGCTTGCCCCCGAATAAAGCAGGGCATCTCCTGTAAAAATGAAGTATGACCCGGTTATTCTCACCACATCGTACGGTCTGAGATAGCGGGGAGAGGTCATTTTCTTTCCCCTGAGAAAAACACCGTTTGTGCTTTGGTGATCTATCACCGCCCACCCGTTGCTCGAAGAGAAAAAGGAAGCGTGCTTTTCCGAAACGGTATTATCCGATATCCGCAATCCCGAGCTTGCCGAGCGTCCTATACAGATCTCAGCCATCTCGTCCGTAAGGGCAAGGCGGCTCCATTCATTCTCAGCGCCGCAATGAAGCGCAAACAATGCATAAACGGGCTCGGGCTTGTTTTGCACCTCTCCGCTGATATCAAAGCGCAGAATGTCGCCGTCCCTGAGCGAGCAGGTCTGCTTATCGGCAAAGCCGTCTCTGCCGATAAGCGTATTGTTGACGTACGTTCCATTGGTAGAGCCGAGATCTCTGTAATAATACTCTCCGTTTACACAGACGATCTCAGCATGTCTTCTCGAAACCACGGGAGAGGATATTATGACATCGCACGAAGCTCCTGCACCGCCTCTGCCGACAGAAGATATCATTCCGAGCGGGCAGGATGAGATAACTCCGCGGCTGTCAAAAAGCACGAGCACCGCCCCTGTAGGCGCATGTGCATTATAAAAAACAGTATTAGCCATTCACGCCCTCCTATGCCGCCGCTCCGATACTTTCGGCTGATGTGATAGTCTCGGCTGTATCTGCTGCCGTATCCTTTTCCGACGGTACTGCCATGTCTGCTTCCGTGTCTGTGTCGGTACCCTCGGAGGCATCCTCCTCAAGATCGTCATTGGGCTCTATCTCATCCAGGCTTCCGTCATATTCACCAAACACAATAAAGCCCGAATCACTCATTGCTCTCTGCTTTCTCGGAGGTACGCCGTATACACTTATTTGAACGTTCTCGAGCGATGACAGCGCCTCGAAATCGATCTGCTCATTATAGCTGATCCTGATGATCGCTCTTTCCAGAAAACCACTGCCCTCGCCTCTTACAGCAAGCAAGCCTACATTGGTTATCGGGTTGTTCACAAGCTCCAGGATCTTGAGATTTTTCAAAGATGCAAGCGGAGATATATCCTCAATAAGATTTCCGCTCAGCTTCAGAAGCTCAAGAGCCGCACATCCCGCCAGAGGAGACACATCGGTGATCTGATTGTTTGAAAGATAGATATGCCTTGTATTTATATAGCCGGAAAGCGCATCAATATTCTTGATACAGTTATCTCTCAAATCAAGTGAATTCTTGTTCTCCTTGAGCTTTGTGCAAGCTGCAAGAGGCGAGATGTCCGCGATCTTATTCGAGCGCAGATCGAGATCGCTCAGCTCATCTATGGTTGCAAGTGCACCGATATCCTCTATGCGATTGTACGAAAGGTCAAGAAAAAACAGATTAAAGCAATCCTTCAAGGGAGATATATCCTCTATCTGATTGTTCTTCAGCTTGAGACTCCCTATTTTTGCATTATCCGCAAACGCGCCGATGTCCGATATCCGATTATAAGAAAGATCGACCATATAAGCTACCGTGCCCTTGAGATGAGAGATATCCTCGATCATGTTTGTGGAAAGATCTATATCGGTGAGGCTCTTTATGTTCAGGGGTGTCAGATCGGTTATCTTGTTCGCAGAAAGAGAGAGCATATTGATCTTATATTTCGAAAGCGGAGACAGATCGCTTATGGCGTTGTTATCTGCATATAAGTTGCTAAGCGACTCGGAGCCCGTGACAAACTCAAGCGAGGTAAGCCCGTTGCTTTTGCATTCGAGCGTACGCACCGATGCGGGCAGTACTGCAGTCGACATGTCCAGCCCTTCTATCGAATTCATTTTCAGGGTTTCCAAAGAAGTAAAGCTTCTTAGCACGCTCAGGTCGGTCACCGCAGTATTGCTGACATTCAGCGTTTGCAGCTTTGTGAGATTTCCGATACAGGATATATCGCTTACCTTTGTGTTTGACACATCAAGATAGGCAAGCTCCTTAAGATTTGACAGCGGAGATATATCGGTAATATCGGTGTTCAGTTCGACAGACAGATACTTCAGCCGCGTCAGCTCTCCGATGATCTTCACATCCTCGTCATCAAGGAAGCACTCAAGTATGATCAGCTGCTCGAGATTTTTCAGCTCCTTGAGCTTTTCCACATCCTGGTTTGTCAAAACATCAAACGAGACTCTGACCTTGGTCGCATTTCTCTTGACCTTCTGATCGCCTATTGAAACGGTAGTCAGGCTCGTAATGATTATGCCGATCACTAACGCGATAACAGCCGCCGCCCCTATACCGCCGTAGATCTTTACTGCCAATGACTTTTTCTTCTTATTCAATCTCGGATAGAAGAAATAACCGAAAAAGATCGGTAATACAAGCGACAACAGCGTCATAGCGACAAACAACGCTCCGTCGCCTTTTTCCGCCCACGGATCGGTAAAGGCGGTGTATGCCAGAGCACCAAAAAACAGAGTGAACAATGATGAAACTATGCTCGCCGACAGGCAAAAGATATTCGGTTTTCTCTTTTTGTTATCAATACGCGGAAAATACAGTCTGCCGAGCAAAAACGTCAGACCCGCAAACAACGATGTGAACAGCGCAGTAAAGATGTTGAATTTTTCACCTATAATGCCATTGATACAGATCAACAGCATATACATAGTGAGCGCTCCCGAAAAGACAGAACCCGCAAATGCAAGCTTGTTCGGCTTTTTGCTGCCCTTGACAGAATCGTCCTTCACAGCTGTGCCGGAAGCTCCCGCGGTATACGGAGCTTGCGGCTGCTCACGGCTCTGTATGGGTGCATACCCGCCTCGGGGCTGTGCCGCGCAAGCCGTCAGGGAATCTCCCCGGCCTGCACCGTTGTACGCATTTGGAGATGGCTGTACTGCAGGCTGACTGTATGCGGCTTGATATTGCGGTGCGGGTCCTGCTTCGGCAGGAAGACACGGAAGCGTCTTCTCCTCGGCATATGCCGACACACAAGAGCATGCATTATGGCAGGCAGCGCAAAGCTCGTCCACGCTTTGGTATCTGTTTGACTGATGCACAGCCATGCCCTTGTAAATGACAGCCTCCTGTGCGGGAGTTACCGCAGGATTGTACTCGGATATCCTTGCGAGATCATCCTGAAAAACACGGTTCATCGCATCCGACGGATTTATTCCCGTCATCATTTTGTACATTGTAGCCGAAAGTGCATACACGTCGGTCCAGGGTCCCTGATGCCCCTTGGTACGGTATTGCTCTTCCGGGGCGAAGCCGGGCTTGAGAAGTATTGACAAGCTCTTTTCATCAGCACCGCCAACCTCGCGAGCCGCTCCGAAATCAAGCAGCTTTACCGTTCCGTCCTTCAATATCATTATGTTTGCGGGGCTTATGTCCCTGTGTATAAGTCCCTGCGCATGTATCTTTGACAGAGCCTTCATAACAGGTGTAAGCATCCTCACAGTGTCCTCAAAGGACATCTTCCCGTTCTGCTTGAGATGATCCTTGAGATCGATACCCTCAAGATATTCCATAACTATGTATGCGGTATTGTTCTCAGAAAAGAAATCGCGCACAGACACGACGCTCGGCTCACTTGCAAATTTCGCTAAGGTCCTCGCCTCACCGAGAAAGCTGTTCTTTCCCTTTTCAAAATATGCAGCGGCATCCCCCACGTGAGCCGTGATCTCCGAAGAGCAGGTGTTATTTCGGTTTACCGCTCCCGATGGGTAGTATTCCTTTATCGCTACCTTGATATCAAGGGTCGTCTCACGTCCGATATACGTAATGCCAAAGCCGCCCTCACCGAGCACAGCTCCGACTATATACTTCCCTCCGAGTATGCTTCCCGGCTGAAGATGATGAGGCGCCGCTTGATATTCATCCGTTCGTTTTCCGCATACACCGCATATATCCCCCTCCATCGGGCTCATGCAGTGAATGCAATACTTTTGTGACATCTTTTATTATCCTCCCGGTCAATATATGGTGATACATTTTTTCATACAAATAGATGATATCCCCAAGGGGCAAATCCGCCATATGAGCTTTTTATTTCTTCCATCGATCGCTCGGTTCCGGTAGCAGGATCGATTACAATAAAGTCTTCAATCTTGATATCGTTCACGTCCGCCCCTTCTCTTACCCCTGTAATAAGCACGTAATGCTGTCCGTTCTTATACAGGTTATGACCAAAATGAAACATCGTCGGTTTTCCATCTGTCAAAGACTGATAAACCGTATTGGGATCGAAACCATGTATATAATCGGTAATCCCTTTCGCATCAAAATGCGTTATCCCATCATACCAAAAATCTCTAGGATCATAATTGCGACCATTAACTATACTCAAACCTGTCGCGTACGCTGTAGCACAGCAACCTGCATTATTCCCCAAAGAATCGCGAAAGTGATCACCATACTGAGGGTCACTCTGGCATATAGGATTAGTCATATTGTGCTGTAATTTCAAATTTGTGCCGTCAGAACTTACGTCGGAATTATCGGAATTTGGATTCGTTATGTTATTATCTTCATTATAAAGGTCTTCTGCATACTTTGCCAAAACCGCATCTACGGATTCGTATTTTTCTATACACTCGTCAATTATTTTAAGCGCCCAGCTGTAATAGTTTTCCATTGCAGTCTGTATTTTTTTCGCTCCGCTTATCTTGGCAGTAATATTTTTCAAGCGGTCTCCATCCAACGCATGCTGCATTACTTTTATTCCTTCATTTAAATGTGCACCGCTATCCAGGCAGTTTCTGTACATTTTAACAAGCTTCGCTCTGTCCGCTTCTAAGCCCGCTTTATCTATACCTACTTTTTGTGCCATTGAATTCATCTCCTCTCACTAATTATCAAATTTAATGTTGTCAAACTCACACATTCTGATCGGAGCATCTATTCCGCCGAGAGAATAACTGGATAGCCCGTCGGATACGGTTATTGCTTTAACCGACTTGACGGTCTGATCAAGCTGTGCACAAGACGTGCCGCTTGCAGAAGCGGTCGGAACAGACAAAAGACGGGAGAAGACCGAATCCAGATCTCTGAACGCCGTCAGCGTTTTTGCATCTATTTCGGAAAACTGCATTGCCGATATCCTGATCTTATCAGCGAATACATCGAATTTTTCTTGTGTTGTTCTTTGCTCGTTCTTAACCGTTAAGATCTTATCGTTGATCATATCTCTCTCTTTACAATTCCAGTTGTTATGTTCAACTATAGAAGAAACCGCGCAAACACTGTCATTGATCTTTTCTCTAGCGAGCTCCAGCATATTGGCGATTTCCTGCATATCCTCAATATCTATAGAAATAATCATTATTCTTATATCCTTTCTGCTCAATCCCAAAATGTAATATAATCGATAAACTTACGCAGCCAGCTGTCCATATACCAAGCTTCGATTTTAACAAGCGCACAATAATCCTTCAACGCTTTTGACAATTCCACCAATTCTTTTTTGTCAACATATGCGTCATGCATTCTGGACAAGAATTGCCTGGCGGCATCTCCATCCCAGTTGTCGCTTATATTGAGTCTCAGAAATTCGTCGCCATGTATTGTATCTATTAAATTGCATGCTTGAAACTCTTTCATGGCACGTTCCATTTCTTCAATATCTATTTTTACTTTTTTAGCCATACTATCACCGCCTTACATATGAGTATTGTTTATTTGATCCTTGATGCTCTTATCTATGCTCTGATACTTTGATACTGTGGTGTTGATCGCATTTATTGCATCATCGGTGTTTTCTATCAGCTTTTTGAGTTTGATCATGATAGATGCAGTCGCTCCGTTCAGTATCTCCGCCGTTTGTCCCTTGAAATCCGATGCTCTTGCCTGTATGGCGGAAATTATACTTAACGCCTCTGTCAATGCTTCTATCGAGCTGCGCAGCTTTTTGACATCATCGTAAGCTGCAGCTTCATCGATAGTTATCTTTCCGTTTTCATCTCTGAATGCCATAGTTATACCCCCTTTACAATACCGTAAACATCACAAACAAACATTTCCCGATTTACGCTCTCGATCTTATCGCCGTTCTCCCGATAAAAGATACCGTCAGCCTCAATGTAAGTTTTTACCACGGATTTTTTACCGACAAAAATGCTCTTTACGGCAATAAATCGTGTCACGGTCTTTTCGGTGAGTTCAATTACATCTCCCGCCTGTGCGCTGTAGTCCTGAGGCAGCACCTTCTCTACAAGCGCTTTGATCTCGGTCTGATCGACCGCTTTGATAAGCAGCTTCCCTTCAAAACCGGTCACCATGGTAATTGCTCCGTCGTAAAAGTGGAATTTGCAAACACTCACACTGCTCTTCTCGCTAATGCTGCATATGTCGAGCGACGTTTCCGACTCGCCAAAAAAGATCGGCTTCAATACGGCTAATGCTTTTTGATCGATCTCGATATTTCCGGCGAAATCTTCTGTCAGGATTCCCGATGCAACTAACGAATTTCCCGTTTCCTTCTCAAACATTGCAAAATTGTGACCAATGTCCCCCATAGCTGCTACATAGGCGTAGTCTATGTATTTTGCCTGTAGAAACCTGCCCATGTAATACAGCTCTTCCGGGGTCAAAATCATTTCCTTGTCCATTTTCTATTGCTCCTTTTTATGATAAATTTATCTTTGATGACAGATCCTTTTCCTGTTGCTCATACGAGAATGCAAAGCTGCAAAGCAGCTCGGCATACTCATCGATAAAATCCGCTATATGCGAAAACTGCTTTTTTACGCTGAGTATCTTCTCGGAAAACGCACGCTCGGCATCCCCCTGCCATGCGCCCCGTACAGATAGAACAAGCAGCTCTATCCGATCCATGGTATTCTGCAATTCCTGCTTCAGTGCATGTATTTCGCCGCACTTCTCTGTCATTGACACGGAATCGACCTCAATAACCATCTGCAAGCACTCCTTTCCATAATTTGATATACCTCTTAAAACACACTCAAAGCCTTGAGTTCATTTCATGAAGTACATCCCCCTCATCATGGCAAAAGCCATGATGAGGGATATGTATCTGATCAGTCTCCGAAGCTGTTCATGGTTCCCTGCAGGGATATGTCTGTCTCCTGAAGCTTGGTTGCTGCCGTATCCATCAGCTTTGCATATTCCTCAAGCATCTGTGAGAAGTTGTTGAAGGTGGAGCTCATGCTCTCGTACTTTGCTACAAAAGCATCCTGCGCATCCCCCTTCCAGATCTCGTTGAGCCCCATAATGAGTGAACGCATTCTTGTCATCGCCTCGTCATGCTGTCCCTTGAGAGATCTGAGCTCGCTTGCCTTTCCGTGGAGAAGATCGGGGGTTACCTGAATAAGTGCCATAATAAAATACCGCCTTTCAATAAAATAATTATTATTTTTTATTTTTGATGCCATACGGCAGTCAAATCAATGTAATTTGGTCAGAATAAAGCTCCTCGCCTATCAACGACAGCTTTATTTGAGCCTCGGAAATTTCCGACAGCGCTCTTACGAGCCTTTCATCAGCATACTCAAGCTTTGCACGGCATGCATCTGCCGCAGGTCCGCGCCAGCCGAGATCGATGTGGTCTTGTGCTTTTCTGATACGGTTTCTCATAGTGTCTATACGATCCGAGATCTCTCTCAGCTTGATCTGATAGTGAGTCAGAGCATCCTCGAATGTTATCTCTTCCATTTTTACCTCCGCTATGCTTCAAGAACTGTGATAAAATCACCGTTCCATACTCCCGCATCCTTCAGCGTTTGATCCTTCTTCAGCCTTTTTCCTGTTCGGTTACAGAAGAGCACCGCCGAATCTCCTCTCATGCACAAGCGCGGGTCATAGCCGTTCAATGCCTCTATGATATCGAGTGTCAGCTCACCTGCAGCAACGTCACAGGGAAGCTCCAGATCAATCAGAAACGTCTTATATGCGTTTGTCACGCTGACAATAATCTCATTCATTGCCATCTTCTCCTTACTGCATAAATTCTTTGTGTATTTTCTCGAGGATACAGGGTATCGAAGCACCGGAAAAACAGATCACGTCATTCTCGTCGGCTCTCACCTCAATGCTGCCGTTTTCCGCATAAGCAAGCAGGGTGCTGTATGAGGCAAGATACAGCCTGCCTTTTCTTTGGAATATCTCAATACTCAGATATCCGCAGCTTCCCGAGAGGATGCTTGCGATATCGGAGGCGGCTTTAGCATCCTTTATATGTTTTTTGATGCGCTCCTGCGCACGCTCCGTATCAAATGACGCAATATCCTCATGTATTTGCCTCGCTTCCACGAGGAGCATAAGCTCATTGAGTGCTCTGCTCTCCGAAGACAGCATCTTCAAAGGGATAAGCGCATCCGCATAAACGCCCTCTGTCAGGCAAAGCGTGTAAGCTTTCCCGTCTGTACATTCGAGGAAGACCGCATTCATGCCCTTTTTCATTACGTAGGTATCGAGCCTTTTTCCGCTTGAGAGATTGGAGCTGAACACCCCTGCTGTCTGCGCATCGCACAGGCATTCCACAGCCGCCTTCAGCTTTGGACGGACAAGCAATGCCCCGTCAAGCTCGTATCGGATATGCCCTTTTCCCTCCAACACCGCAACGCATCGCCGAAGCTCCGCTTTTATATCGGTGTCATCCGCAATTGCGCGCGGGATACCGAGAACGCTATCATATCCGAGAAGAGCCGCAATGACCGTTATTTCAAGAGCACTCAGCTCTATACAATATACTCCTGCCATTTCTACCTCCGCTGTCCTTTGTAGGAAAGATTAGAGAGCTCGGATACCGCGTATTCTTCCCTCGCCGCCTTTGTAACTGCGGCTATATTTGTCAGCTGCATCCCTGCTGTGCTCTCCGCAACCAGCCGCATGACCTTGTCATGAGATACGGTCTGATCGGAATGCTCGACAGAGCTTACACCATCGGCAGTTAAAGCCGCGTTGTAGCCCGTTGCCGCATTATCCAGCATAACGGTCATGCGGGAGAGCGCGGATATGCTTTTCATTTCGTTCTCCCTGTACATATCGGCTGCCGGAAGCACCGCTCCCCTCAGCGAGAGCAGAGTATCGTTTGCAAGCTCTATCGAATCGGCAGCAAGTCCTGCCGCTTCTATGGCAACTGCCGACTGCGGATATTCGTTAAGCTCAAGATCATCCATCATTTCGTGGAGGATACGGTTCATTCTGTCAAGCATTTCCTCGGAATCATAAGCACATGCCGTAACGATGTCTGTCAGTGCTTCTATCTGTTCAATATCTGCTTTTATCATTCTTCCGCCTCGTTACTGTATCATTTTGATCCTGATGCACTTTCCGCCCGAGAACCTGTAAGACAGACCCTCGCCCGCCTCGGCATCCCTCTCTGAATATTTGAGATCGTTTTGAAAATAATCATGCTGCGAGGGAGTTCCGTTCAGAACAAGACCGTTCTGATATCCTACTATCACCCGTGTCAGAGACTCGATCTCGTTATACTTAGCAATGTCCGCCATTCTGCCCGAGCATAGCACGATAACGCCAAGTCCCTGCGCCATACGGCAGATCCTTTCCATTGTATTCTTCGAATTATCCGAAACGCGGTCTACAAATTCCTTGAGATCATCGATAAGTATGCACAGCAGCTCGTACCGTTCTATAAACGCCTGTTCGTCAAACGAATCTCCGTCTATCTGTCTCGCCTGATTCTGTGCCTTCTTGCGTTCGTTGAGATATCCGACAAGCTCACCGAGCGCTTCGCTGACGGCAGTATCATCATCTACCGGACAATAGCGGTATACCGATCCTTCAAGATCTCTCAGCGCCCCGGAAGGGCTGTCAAACACAAACACCCTTGTATCCGTATACCTTGATACGACCATACCTGCAAGCTGTGCCAGCCTTCTTGTTTTTCCCGATCTCATCGATCCCGATATCAGCAAGGAATAATTGACCGAGAGATCGGCATATGCGGTTCGTATATCCTCAGCGTTTATTCCAAGTCGGAGGCCAAGCGGTCTTAGGAAGACAACTTAGTAATTCAACTCCTTGGCTCACAGAACGACATGGCT
>JAZMZS010000154.1:0-5723 GCA_045586105.1 Eubacteriales bacterium
AGAAAAACGGCTATCTCAGACTCGACCCTCGCCGGTTCTTTAAAAAAAGCGGAAACATTCTTGCCGCCTTCTGGCAGGTAGCAAGCGGCGCGGCGGTGGAACAGATCGTCATCCGCATCGGCTTTTTCACCTTTGCAAAGATCGTGGCAGGGCTTGGTACCGAGAGCTTTGCGGCGCACCAGATAGGAATGAATATCATCTCGCTTTCCTTTGCCTGCGGAGACGGTCTCGGAGTTGCCGCTTCGGCTCTCGTCGGACAGAATCTCGGCAGCGGCCGTCCCGACATGGCTATGATATACGGTAAGGCGGGACAGAGGATCGGATTTTTCTTCTCCGCTGTGCTCTTCACGGTTTTTACCGTGTTCCCCGCGCAGATAATCGGACTGTTTACCGAAACACCGCACGTAGCAGCTCTCACGAGGGGAATAATGTACTTTATCTCGCTTACCAGTATTACTCAGCTGAGCCAGGTGATCTTTTCGGGATGCCTGCGAGGAGCGGGAGATACTAAATATATGGCGGTCGCGTCGCTTATTTCGGTAACGATCTTCAGACCTACGCTTTGCTATTTCTTCTGCTTTACCTGCGGGCTTGACGTAGTGGGCGCGTGGATCGCACTCTTTATCGACCAGAGCACGAGATGCGCCTTGTCCTCGGTGCGCTTTGCCAGAGGAAAATGGATGAGCATCAAGCTCGGCTGATATATTAATTATTTGATAACGATAAAAACGCCCCTCGGGGTAAGGAGGAAGCATGGATTTTTCCGGATACGCATCAAAGAGGATGCTTGAATACTTTATGGAGATCACCAAGATCCCGCGCCCTTCTTATAAGGAAGGGAAGATCGCAGACTACCTCTGTGACTTCGCCCGTGAACGCGGACTTGAGTGCTGCAGAGACGAGGCTGATAACGTCCTTATCACCGCCCCCGGGACGGAAGGCAGAGAGGACGAGGCGCCGGTGCTTTTGCAGGGACATACCGATATGGTGTGCGAGTGCGAGCTCGGAGTTGAATGGAACCCCGAGGAGCAGGGCGTGGACGCTTATATCGACGGCGACCTTATCCGTGCGCGCGGAACTACGCTCGGCGGAGACGACGGCGCGGCGGTAGCGGCGATGCTTGCTATCCTTGACGGTGCGCTCGGGTCTCACGGACCTCTTGAATGTCTCTTTACCACCTGCGAGGAGGTCGGGCTTGACGGAATGAAGAGCTTTGATCTGTCCCGTATAAAGGCGCGCAGAATGATAAATCTCGACTCGGAGTGCGAGGGCGAGGCTATTATTTCATGTGCGGGCGGACAGCGTACCGATATAATGATGAAGGTGGATTTCTGCGATTTTGACCGTGCCGCCGTCAGGATATCGGTGAAGGGTCTTGCGGGAGGACACAGCGGAGCGGATATACACCTCGGCAGGCAGAATGCAAACAAGCTGCTCGCAGGAGTGCTCAAGGTCCTGCTCAGAGATAAGAAGAACAACCTTGCGCTTATCTTCGGAGGAAGCAAGGATAACGCTATCACGAGAAGCGCGGATGCCGTGCTCTCGGTCAAGAGCGTGTCCGACGTTATAGACACCGTGGCTGAGCTCGAGAAAAAGATAAAGGAGACCCTTACCCCCGAGGACGCGGCGGAGTTCGAGATATTATGCGAGAGGACGGAAGCGCCCGACACCATGTGCGAGCATGAGGAGAGCGTGGCGTTTGTCAATCTTCTCTCTCTTCTGCCCTGCGGCGTTATGGGCTGGATAGACGAGGATGCGCAAATGGTCGAATCGAGCGCCAATATCGGCGTGGTAACGACGGATGACGAGGGCTTTAATATAACCGTGTCCACCCGCTCCAATGACGAGGGCAAGCTTGACAATCTCGAATATATACTTGATAACTTTGCCGTGCTCTACGGCTGTGAGATAACGCACAAGAACAGATACCCCGGCTGGAAGAACGCTCACGGAAGCGCGGTCGAGCCGCTTTACAAAAACGCCTACAGAGACCGCTTCGGCCTTTACCCCAAGATATGCGCCATCCACGCGGGGCTCGAGTGCGGACTTGTCAAGCGCGCCATACCCGATATGGATATAATTTCGATAGGGCCGACGATGTACGACATCCACACCCCCAGAGAAAGAATGTCTCTTTCCTCCTGCGACCGCTTCTGGCTTATCCTTTCGGATATGCTCGAGGACAGGCTAAAATAAAAATCAGCTTCGACAAGGAGACCCCGTTATGCTTATAGGCGGACTTCAGAAAATGACCCTGCTCGACTACGCGGGCAGAATAGCGTGTATCGTGTTTACGCACGGGTGTAATTTCAGATGCCCCTACTGCCACAATGCCCCGCTCGTTACCGACGCCCCCGAGCGCTTTGACGAGGAGGAGCTGTTCGCGTTTCTCAAAAAGCGCCGCGGGATACTCGACGGCGTTGTTGTAAGCGGCGGCGAGCCTACGCTTCAAAAGAATCTCGTCCCCTTTCTTCACAGAATAAAGGAGCTCGGCTACTCGGTCAAGCTTGACACCAACGGCACCGCACCCGACGTGCTTCGCGAGATAATCGTCTCGGGACTGTGCGATTACGTGGCTATGGATATCAAAAATTCAAGAGAAAAGTATTCGCTTACCGCAGGCTGCGAGGCGGATATCGGGGCAGTAGAAAAAAGCGTGGAGCTCCTGCTCTCGGGTAAGGTCGAATACGAATTCCGCACCACCGTCACGCGTGAGCTTCACACCGGGGAGGATATTCGCGCGATCGGAGAATGGATCAGAGGCGCCTCGAGATATTTTCTTCAGACCTTTGCCAATTCGGGGGCGCTTGTGGGAAGCGGAATGAGCGCGTATTCCGAGGAGGAGATGCGCACGCTTGCGGACGTTGTACGCCCGTATGTCGGATGCGTATCGGTGAGATAACGCTCCTCGCAAAATAACCAAATTCCATGGCGAAATAGTGGCAAAACTGCCAAAAATACAGAAAAAATACAGACTGTTGCATTTGCAACAGTCTTTTTCTTTTGGCTCGTGTATAATAATGTCTGCACCGAAATTGCGCTTTTTCTATGTGCAAATTGCACAAATAAATCGACGATATTCTCGGCGTACCGACAGCGGAGACTTAGTTTTTGCCGTAGCTGTGCGGTTTTCTGGACGTTTGTAATAATAAAAATATATACATAACTAAAAGGAGAGTACCATGTACAACGTTATTAAGCGTGACGGTAAGGTCGTTGAGCTTGATCTTGCTAAGATAGGCAAGGCGATCGAGCAGGCGTTTGACGCTTGCAAAAAGCAGTATCACAAGGACATCATCGATTTTCTCGTGCTCAAGGTAACGGCGGAATTCGAGCCGTTTATCGAGAACGATTCGATCGGAGTAGAGAAGATCCAGGACAGCGTCGAGAGCGTTCTTATCAAGGCGGGCTACGACGATATCGCCAAGGCTTACATCCTTTACCGTAAGCAGCGCGAGAAGATCAGAAACCTCAATTCCACCATCCTTGACTACAAGGACGTAGTTGACAATTACCTCAAGATCAATGACTGGAGAGTTAAGGAGAATTCCACCGTTACCTACTCGGTCGGCGGACTTATCCTTTCAAACTCGGGTGCTATCACAGCAAACTACTGGCTGAGCGAGGTATATGACGATGAGATCGGAAACGCTCACAGAAACGCGGATATCCATATCCACGACCTTTCTATGCTCTCGGGCTACTGCGCGGGCTGGTCGCTCAAGCAGCTTATCCAGGAGGGTCTTGGCGGCGTTACGGGTAAGATCACCTCTGCTCCCGCAAAGCATCTCGCTACCCTCTGTAATCAGATGGTAAACTTCCTCGGCATCATGCAGAACGAGTGGGCGGGCGCTCAGGCGTTCTCCTCCTTCGATACCTATCTCGCTCCCTTCGTAAAGGCTGATAACCTCAACTACGATCAGACCAAGAAGTGTATCGAGTCCTTCGTTTACGGCGTAAATACGCCCAGCCGCTGGGGAACTCAGGCACCCTTCTCGAACATCACCCTCGACTGGACGGTTCCGCGTGACCTCGCAGAGCTCAACTGTATCATCGGCGGCAAGGAGATGGACTTCAAGTACAAGGACTGCCAGGCTGAGATGGATATGGTCAACAAGGCGTTCATCGAGATCATGATCGAGGGAGATGCAAACGGCAGAGGCTTCCAGTATCCTATTCCTACCTATTCCATCACCTCCGACTTTGACTGGTCGGACAAGGAGAACAACCGTCTGCTCTTCGAGATGACCTCCAAGTACGGTACGCCCTATTTCTCCAACTACATCAACAGCGACATGGAGCCAAGCGACGTCAGAAGTATGTGCTGCCGTCTGCGCCTCGACCTCAGAGAGCTCCGCAAAAAGTCCGGCGGATACTTCGGCTCGGGTGAGAGCACGGGATCCGTCGGCGTAGTTACCATCAATATGCCGAGAATTGCGTACCTTGCCGAGAATGAGGCTGACTTCTACGAGCGCCTCGACAAGCTTATGGACATCTCCGCACGCTCGCTTAAAGTAAAGAGAACGGTTATTACAAAGCTCCTCGACGCAGGACTTTACCCCTACACCAAGAGATACCTCGGAACCTTCAACAACCACTTCTCGACCATCGGTCTTGTCGGTATGAACGAGGCGTGCCTCAACGCATCCTGGATCAAGGCTGACCTTACCGAGGAGAAGGCACAGAAGTTCACTCAGGACGTGCTCAACCACATGAGAGAGCGCCTCTCCGACTATCAGGAGAAGTACGGCGATCTTTACAACCTCGAGGCTACTCCCGCAGAGTCTACCTCCTACAGACTTGCAAAGCACGACCTCAAGAAGTACCCAGATATCATCAACGCATCCACGGCAAAGGGCGGAGATCCTTACTTCACCAACTCCACGCACCTTCACGTTGGCTACACCGACGATATCTTCACTGCTCTTGATATTCAGGACGATCTGCAGACGCTCTATACCTCGGGAACCGTATTCCACGCGTTCCTCGGAGAGAAGCTTCCCGACTGGAAGAGCGCCGCTAACCTCGTCAAGAAGATCGCAGAGAACTACAAGCTTCCTTACTACACACTCTCCCCCACCTACTCGGTATGCCCGAGCCACGGCTATATTGCAGGCGAGCACTTCGAGTGCCCCGAGTGCGGAGGAAAGACCGAGGTATACAGCCGTATCACGGGCTACTACCGTCCCGTACAGAACTGGAACGACGGTAAGAGTCAGGAGTACAAGGACAGAGCTACCTACAACATCGAGACCTCCGTGCTCAAGAAGTCTCACAAGATAGAAGCTCCCGCAGCACAGGTAGAGACGAACGCATCGGTCGAGGACGGTATCTATCTCTTTGCTACCGCTACCTGCCCGAACTGCAAGATCGCAGCGGCACTTCTCGACCGCGCAGGCGTAGACTACATCAAGATGCTCGCCGAGGAGGTTCCCGAGCTTACCAAGGACCTCGGCATCAAGCAGGCACCCACCCTTCTCGTAGTAAAGGGCGGCGTTACCGAGAAGTACTCCAACGTATCCGAGATCAAGCGCTACATCGGCTAAAAGCGAACTAACGTCCCGCACTGCCATCCGTGAGGGAGGGCGACGCCCGACCGAGTGATCCGTGCGTGGGACAAACCACCACGTAAAGGAACTATCGACTATGTATGATATAATCGTCATCGGTGCAGGGCCCGCGGGACTTACCGCGGCTCTGTACGCGAAGTCGGATCGTAGCCA
>JAZMZS010000155.1:0-12371 GCA_045586105.1 Eubacteriales bacterium
CCAAGAATCGGCGTGAAGTATATCACCAATTTTGATGATGAGATTCTTTCGGTTGAATGGAACGAATCGGATCTTGAAAGCGATGATCTCAAGAATTACAAGGCGAAAGCAGAGTTCTATATCCGTCAGCATCAGGACGAGGCGGCTATTGCCAAGCTAAAGAGCAACGTTCCTTTGAATGCGGACGATGTTAAAGCGCTTGAACGCATTTTGTGGAGCGAGGTAGGCAGTAAAAAGGACTATGAAGCAGAATATGGCGAAAAACCGCTTGGTGAGTTTGTTCGAGAGATCGTTGGACTTGATATGACGGCAGCCAAAGCGGCGTTTGCCGAGTATTTGAACGATGCTAATCTCGATGCAGATCAGATATATTTTGTCAATCAAATCATTGAGTATATCGTGCGTAATGGGGTGATGAAGGATATGGCGGTGCTTCAGGAGGCGCCCTTCACTGACAGAGGAAGCATTGTTGAAGTGTTTACCGATATTTCGGTTTGGTTGGGTATCAGAAGCGTAATTGAAAAGATCAACGCTAATGCGGCTGCATAACAAAAGCTCGGCTATCGATGAGGTAGCCGAGCTTTTTTTTGCGGTTGCTTTGCGGTGATTCTTCCGGTTACTTAATTATGATTTTCGCTTCGGCGGCGGTGAGCTGCTCGCCTGAGGAGAGGGTGAAGCTGCCTCCTTTATGGAAAATGACGGCGGCTCTGCCGTCCTCGAGCTCTACTGCCTGAATATCGGGGGTATTGGTTATCCTCTTTATCTTGAGACCTTCTGCGGTCTTGGGAGCGGAGCCGTCGGCGTTTGCGGCAACGGCGTAGGCGTAGCTAGCGTTAGAGAGCTTCGTGCCGTGGGAGATATAGAGCGAGAAGACGTCGTGCGTTTCCTTTTGGGTTTCGCCTGCGGCGTTATTACGGCTATAGCTGCCCGTCATGCTCTTTGCTTCTGCTGTGAGCTTGCCTTCACCGAGGTTATAGTATGCAAAAGCGCCGTTATACACGGTCTCGTTCGTTACTGAGGCGGGCTTTGAGCCTACGGTGAGTGCGTTTTGACCGATCATTGCGTTATTGAACTTCGACTGATCGATAGTGGTGCGGATATCGGTATTGGTCATCTTTGAGTAGTTGAGTCCTGCACCGAGCGCGACCGTAACGCCGTCAAACGTTACGTAAGAGAGCTTGCCCTTGATTCCGTCGTTTAACAGCTCCATGTAAAGAACTCCGACGCCCTTTTCGGTATCGGTAAGACCGCCGCAATGATCTCCCGTATAGGTGCTCTTGCCCCAGGTCTTGTTGTAGCCCGACTTATAGCGTGCCTGAAGCTGAGCCTCGGTCTCGTGGAATGCTGTGGTTCCCGGGAACATGGCGAGATCCATTACGGCGCCTATAGCCTTATACTCGTCGCCGTAGTACATATAGCAGGTGTTCGAGCCGTAGGAAAGGTTATAACCGAGCTCGTTCTGACCGATGATAGCCTCTGTCAGGATAAAGTCCTTGTGCGCGCCCTTGACTGCCATATAGTATTCGGGCGCGGAATTAACGAGCGTGTATGCGTGCGGGAAGAATTTCATGGAATCGAACGAAAGCGAGGGATCGGAAAAGGTCTTTGCGTAAGCCTCGAGCTCGTCCTTGCGGTAAATCCCGTCAAGCTCAAGCAGCTGCTTGACTGCCTTTTCGATCTCGTTTGCACCCTTGGAATAGACCGCGCTTCTTCCAATGCTGAAGTAGGTGGTTCCGAGTCCGCGGTGGAAATAGCGGTGGCCGTCGAGGATATGATCGACGAAGGTCTTGATATTTTCCTCGGGGAGCGAGAATTTCGTTCCGTAAAGCTCTGAGATGAAGGTCGAAACTCTGACGGCGTATACCGAGCCGTATCCGCCCGCAACATGGAGCATAGCTCCGTGTTGGAAGAAGGTGCCGTCCGCCTGCATTCCTTCGGCTCCGCGCTTGACTATCCTTACCTCCTGTGCCGATCTTGCCACTGCCGAGAGAGCAAGGTCAAAATCGTCCACAAAGATCGCGTGAAATACCGTAGTTTCCATCATATCCATGAGGTTAGAGCCCGTGTAGGAGGAAGCCTTGCTGCTGCCTCTGAGCGTTCCTCTGCCGACGATCTCGTCGATCTTTTCGCGGCGGGAATCGCCGAGGTAGGGGTAGAGCATAAGAGCGCACGCGACGAGGTCTCGCGGCGTGGATATTTCCTGACAATACCAGTTGGTAGAGCACTGGAAGTCGTTTTTAAGCCAATAATCAAGCGTCGAAAGCGCCGTTTCCCTTGCTTCGGCGTCTGCCTTCAATCGCTCCTCGCCGTAAGCGGAGATCAGGTTCTTTAGGTACTTGAGGTGATTTGCGGTAGGCCAGGAGGCGGCTCTGTCGCTCTTATAATCGACGTTTGTGAAATAACTGCCCTCGTCCGATTTTATGAGCAGATCCTCATACTTCTTTTCGTTCTTTTCGCTCGGGCTGCCCCAGTATCTGCCGACGAATCTTTCGCGCAGGATCTCGAAATCTGCCTTCAATTCCTCAGCTCCTCTCTCGTCGGTCGGGTATTCGGGATGGTCGGGAAGCATATCCTTTTCCTCTCTGTAGTCCTTGCCCATCATGATAGCGTTCCAAACGTTTTTATCGAATGAAGAGTAATTGAGCGAGATGCGGAACCACTCAGTCTTTTCTTCAAAGCAAAGCAAAAACAGTCTGCGCTTGCCGGAGGCAATAAAACCGCCGAAGTTTTCGTAGCCCTCGGGAAGCTGATCCTCGTCGACGAGGATCATGTCCGAGTTTACCGTGTCGAGGCAGTTACGCTTGACGTAATGGTCGGTAAGTGATTTGTTTATCGCTTCAATATACACGCAGACTACCGAATTACCGTTTGCCGGAGTGATGCCCGCAAAGCTTTCGCAGGTGCGCACGCCGAGCACCGTAAACTCGACCCTGCCGTTCTCCGAGACCTCGGGCGTTCTGTTAACTGCGGGAGTGTCGGTGTCCGGTGTAGCGGCGGTCTGTGAGTCGGTGTTCTGTGCGCTTCCTCCGCACGCCAAAAGAAGCGGGAGCAGCGTGAAAACGGAAAGCGCGAGTGAGATAATGCGCAGGCTTCGTTTCATTTTGATACCTCCATGTTTTTTACGATTCGATTATACCATTATTATTTTCAAAAGTAAATACATGAAGCGTCATTTGCTCGGTTACGCTTACTTGAAAAAAGCGCGCGGTCGTGATAGAATAATGACGTGACGGTCATACAGACCGTGGAAAGGATAAACGGATATGAAGGACAAGGCTATGCAAAGACCGCGCATCATTTGCCATATGGTGACGAGCATCGACGGCAAGGTAACGGGAGATTTTCTGTTTCGTGACGAGTGCGCTGAGGCTACCGGGATATATTACCGATTGAACAGAGAGATAAGGTCGGACGGCTTTATCTGCGGACGCGTGACGATGGAGGGAAGCTTCACGGGCGGGTGGTATCCCGAGCTTTCGCAGTATGAAGGGATAGATAAAAAAGCAGACTTTATCACGGAAGATCTCAGCGGCTTTTACGCGGTCGCCTTTGATACCCACGGCAGGCTCGGCTGGAGATCGAACAGGATCGTTGATCCCGACGGGGACCCGGGCTACGACGGCGCGCAGATAATCGAGGTGCTGTCGGAGGAGGTTGACGTGCGTTATCTTGCTTACCTCAGGGAAATGCAGATCCCGTATATCTTCGCGGGAAAGAGCTCGATCGACGTTGGGCTTGCCCTGAAAAAGCTTAAGAGCGCGTTTGGGTGTGATACACTTCTGCTTGAAGGGGGAAGTGTCATCAACGGCGCCTTCGAGCGTGCGGGTGCCGTTGACGCGCTTAGCCTCGTTGTCGCTCCAGTGATCGCAGATAAGGATTCAAAGCCGCTGTTTTTTGATTCGGACGTTACGGATTATTCGCTGTCCGAAGTAAAGAAAGAAAACGGCGTGCTCGTTTTGCACTATGAGAGGGAATGAGCGGGAGATGGAGCAATTATTCAAAAGCATAATAGACGCTGACAGGGCGCCTATCGTAGTGTGCAATATGCAGGCGGTCATCGTTTATATGAACCCGTCCGCTATAAAGAGATACAACGGAGATCATACGGGAAAAAGCGTGCGTGGCTTTCACTCTGCCGGCTCAAACGAGAAGATAGACCGCGTGGTCGAATGGTTCTCGAGATCCCGTGACAATAACGTCGTATATACCTCGCGCAACGACAGAGAAAACAAGGACGTATATATGGTAGCCCTCCGCGACGGAGATGGGGAGCTTATAGGCTATTACGAGAAGCACGAATACAGAGACGCCGAGATCGCCCCTCTTTACGATATTTGAGGCGTCATAAACACAAAAGCGCCTTTCACGGATCAAGCACGATACGTGAAGGGCGCGTTTTTGTAATTAAAGCAGAATATATATTTGACTTTACAGCTGCTTGTAGAATTCCCGCAGGTCCACTTTTATTGAAGAGAGTGTTCTGTCGGGGCAGAATGCGAGCTGTCCCTCGAGATGAGACAGGAGCGGAATGTAGCTGTCATTGGCAACTATAAGATGCTCGAGCAACGGAACATCAATGCTGTTGAGCAGCTCCGCGGCTGCTTTCGTTGTGGAAATGGCTTCAAATGACGGGAATGCGATCCCCGTAGGATGATTGTGCGAGAGTACTACCGTGCATGCTCCCTTGACAAGCGTCGCTTCTGCAAGAGCACGGTTCGTTATTGCGTGTATAAGCTTCAGCATCGTTGCGGCATGATCCCCGATCTCGGGTATCTCCTTCAGCTCCTCTATATCAGCCTCAAGCACCTCCGGAAGACTGCCGAACCTTCTAATAAGTCTGTGTGCGGTTTCGTTTGTGTCCTTATACGGAATGCCGAAAAACAGCAGAAGCTCAAGCAACACATGCTCTTCGAGGCTGTCTGCTCCTTCTTTTAAAAACCTTCGTTTAAGGCGCTGTCTGTGTCCTGCGTGTAAATTATTATCGGAAGCATGAAAACTATACTCCTCAGTTCGGTGTGTTTTAGGTTGAATGTAAAGAAATCTGTTATAATGCCGCCCGACGGTTTATTTCCGTGCAGGATTTACATTTGAATCCGGCTTGACATTACCGTCTATTGTTCCGTTAGCCTCTTCGAAGGACTTGATGCTTTGTCTGATCAGAACAAGCACCTGGCTGTTTACGCTTCTTCCTTCGTAATCAGCAAGGTAGGAAAGCTTGCTCAGCATTTCCTCTTCGATCCTGATATACACGCTTTTTATAGCCATGATGATCACCTCACAATAAACATATTATACATTTATTTTGGGTGTATTGCATATCGAAATCTCAAAAAAATGAATATACGGTATATCTGCTTTTTGATTTTTGCTATGATCATGAATGCTCTGATGTGTGGAATAGCTTTCTGCGGCTTCGAAACGAAACAAAAACGGCATCCTACGCTTCAATATGAAGCTTTTGGCTTTCGAAGTGAAACTTGACCTATTGAATTATTCCGAAGGGGGTGTTATAATTATACCATCAGACAGACGGAAGGCATGCGCCGCAGGTCTGAGAACAAAAAATGTACGGAGGGATCCTTGTGAACATAACGGGTATCGATGAGACCGACAACAGGATAGTTGAGCTCTTGACCGAGAACGGCAGAATGTCTTATTCGGAGATAGCTGTCAGGGTCGGGCTGTCGCGTACTGCCGTAAAAACGAGAGTGACAGCTCTTGAGAGCCGCGGAATAATAAAAGGCTACAGAGCCGTGATAGCGCCAGTCGAGTCGGACAGTATGATGGCTTTTATTGTAAACATCGAGACCAAAGCCGAGGATTTCGAGGAGTGCAGGCGTATCTTTGCAGAGGCGGAGGAAACGGTCACTATCGTGCAAACGACAGGAAACTGCCGTCTTGTGGCAATATGTCTGTCGCCTGACATAAAGACGATGCGAGGCTTTGTTAACCGTATCTACAGGACGGTTGACGGAATCCTCTCGATCAATGCGAATGCGGTGCTTGACGTAGTCAAGGGATCTATCCTTCCGAAATAATGAAACAGACAGGAGTGCATGCGGATGAATAAGGAAGAAATAGTAAATGAATTGATAAAATTGTCGGAACGCTTCGGCGTTGTCGAGGCTTTGTATGGCTTGCTTGGAAAAAGCGTCTCGGTCAGAGTGCCCTTCAGCCGTAAGGGGTGCGACACGAGCATAGATGAGCTTGAGTTCTCAGTCAGAGCGGGAAACGCTCTGAAGAGAGCGGGCATTTTTACTATCGGAGAAGCAATCGATCTGATAGCGGCAGAAGGACTGCTGCAGATCCGCAACCTCGGTAAAAAAACGCAAAACGAGATAAAGACCCGTATTCTTGTATTCGGATATCAGCAGTTGAACGAAAACGAGAAAAAACGATTCTTTTACGATGTTTTGGATAAGAATTGTATCGAACGGTGACGTTTCTTGATTAGCAGACAGCACGATCGGCCCATTATGTTGGATACAGCAAGAAAATAAGCCAATATCCCTGCTCGTGATCGGTACCGATATTTGTTTTTCTGTCCTCTTGATGTCAGACAATGATAGTGAAGGTGTGATATGTATTTGTCCAAACTCTCGATGACATTTTCAGTATATCTGCACAGACATGCATAAAAAGCGGAAGATTTAACCCTGCTCAGGTTAGGTCTTCTGCTTTTTTTCGTAGAACTTTCAGTTCTTTACGCAGATAAAAGCACTCGTTCTTATACTGCTTTTATAAATATACAATAACTATACCACTATTTCCTTATATTGTCAATGAAAAATGCGACATTTTGTCGCAAAACGAGCCACATTTATTGCCGTTTTTTGAAAGGACAAATTATACTGTGAATTATTACTCTTTGTTCTTGTGTATAAAGGGTAAAAAATATGGTACAAAATCGGGAGGTGAAAGTGTGCCGAAAAGAGGAGAAAATATCAGAAGAAGAAAGGATGGCAGATGGGAAGGACGCTACAAAAGCGGCATAAAATCAAACGGAGCGGCAAAGTATTCATCCGTCTACGGAAAAAGCTACACAGAAGTAAAGCACAGACTGTTACAAGCAAAGCGGGAAGAGGCTGTCAAGCCGATCCCGCCATCGGAGATGAGCTTTGAGGACATCCTTTCTTTGTGGCTCAGATCGATCAGAATAAAGATCAAGGACACAACAGAAGCGAAGTATCGCTATATGATGGAAACCCATATAATTCCGGAGCTCGGTGGTATGAAGATATCATCGATAAATGCGCCCTTGATCAATGATTTTTTATTTAAAAAAACCATATCGGGCCGCTTGGACGGGAAGGGAGGACTGTCAGCTTCCTATGTCAGAACGATGGCGATCGTTATAGGGTCGGCAATGAAGCTCGCTTGCACGGAGGGGTTTTGTTCGAATATCAACGGGAGGATCATAAAACCGACGGTCCCAAAGCATGACCCACCCTTGCTTTGTCAGGATATGCAGCGCAAAATTGAAAGCTCCGCCATGCATTCTCCGAGCGCAACAAAAACCGGGATACTTTTAGCTTTGTATGCGGGGCTGAGGATAGGGGAGGTCTGTGCGCTTTCATGGGATGATATCGATCTTGATGACGGGATCATTCATATACGTCATACGGTGATTACCTGCCGAGGCGAAAATGGTCTGCAGACGGTTATCGACACTCCGAAAACAAAGGCGTCGGTCAGGGATATACCTATTGCACCGATGCTGCTGGATCATCTTAAGGAAATGAAAGGCTTTGCTGCTTCGAGGTATGTGGTATCGGCAAAGGGGTCCTTTGTCAGCACTCGCACCTTCGACTACAGATACAAAAGAATACTGAAAGAGCTGGAAATACAAAGAATAAATTTCCATGCATTGCGCCATACCTTTGCAACACGCTGTATCGAAGCGGGGGTTGATGCAAAGTCGTTGAGCCGAATACTCGGACACTCCGATGTAACGATCACGCTGAACTCTTACGTTCATCCGTCATTTGATGCCATGCACGATCAGATACAAAAGCTTGGTGCGTTAACCGAGCTTTAGGGGTCAAAATCATGGTCAAATGATCATTTGGGGCGCTGCATACTGCTAAGATACGACGATCAGCAAGGAACTGAAAGTTCTACGAAAAGCACCGTGATAATCTGTCAAAAGAGTAAGAAACAGGTGAAGAGATGCTTAAAAAATTGAATGAAGTAATGAAAAACGAAGCTGCCGAATGCATGGCTAAGAACATGTCTACGCTCAGAGCTATGCTGCACCTTTCTCAGGCGGATCTTGCGGCTTTGATCGGGATCGGAAGGCAGACACTTGTAGCTATTGAGACACGAAAACGAAAAATGACATGGAACACCTTTTTGTCGTTGTTGTTTATTTTTTCTCAGAATCGTGAAACGGAGATGTTGCTCGGGTTGCTTGGGATATATCCTCAGGAGCTTAAAGAAATATACACGTCATTCTCGGTCGATAATGACTGATAGCACAAAACCATAAACGCCAAGAGGAGAGATCTATGATTATTTCTGCTGTATTTATTCACAAAGACAGATCATACCCTTTTGCTCTGCAGAACGGGCAGGAGATCACGCTGGGCTCGGGAAACAAGGCAAACGTGCAGGTTGCGGATATGCCGGGAGGAAGCATATCCGTCAGATGGAAAAGCACAGGTGTATGTATAGATGCCGAAAAGATATACGGATACAAAAGAGAGTGTGTGCCGACAGATTCCATGATCGTGCTGAACAATGCTTCCAGATCTGTGCTGTATCTGAGCTCCGAGACTTCAGTGTCAAAGCAAAGCATAAAGCTGCCGTATAATTGTATTCTGAAATTCGGCAGAGCGGAAGCGAATGATGTTGTAATAAAAATGCCCTTTGTTTCGAGCAGTCATTTTGTGCTCAAAGTTGAATCGGGCAATGTACGTATCGAGGATAAGAACAGCACAAACGGACTGTTTTTGAACGGCAGACGGGTCTCGGTCGCGAAAATGAGATCGGGTGATGTTCTGTCTATCATGAGCGTAAGAATAAGGCTGATAAACGGCACGCTCGAGTTCGCTAATGTCGGAGACAAGCTGGAGATAAAGGAGAGACCTTCATCTGCGGATGACACTCACATAGGAGACGGCAGTCCTGCGGTTCTGAGATACAGGCGCTCTCCGAGAACACAGCAGCTGCTGCCGAGCAAGGACATCGTTCTTGCCACTGCTCCGACAAAAGGACAGAAATACGAAAAAAATCACGGCATGATCTCATCAATTGCAGGAACGGGTGCTATGTTTGCGGCAAGTATGATGACATCAGCAGTATCTCCCGCGTTGCTTGCCGCAAGAGCCGCGAGCTTGGTTTCGCCTATTACCAGCCTGGCTTCCTCAAAAGGGGCAAACAAGAGAAGAAAAACGAGCCTTGAGCAGTATGAGCTGATGAGACGTGAAAAGTACGGCGCCTATATCGATGACCAGAAGGCACGTATCGAAACAGTCGCAGGGGTGCAGAGGGACATAATAACCGAGGAAAATCCGTCTCCGAGGGACTGCATGGATATTCTCTACGGTCTCAGCTCGGGGCTGTGGGAAAGAATGCCCTCTGACCGTGACTATCTCGACGTACGCGTCGGAATGGGATATGAGGAGCTGTGTGTTGCTGTGAAGAGCAAAAATGAAAGCAACACCTTTCAGATGGAGGATGACGAGATCAGAGAATTGTCTGAGCAGATAATCGAAGAGACCAGGATCGTCGACAACGTGCCCTCAAGGATTCCCCTGCTCAGAAAAAACTCGATCGGATTTGTGGGAGTGAGAGAAAAAGCTATAGCGTTGGTGCGGAACATGATCATCGCATTGACAACATCGCATTGCTATGAGAATGTCAGAATAGCGGGCATTTTCGATGAAAAAGAACGCTCAAGATGGGAGTCTCTCAGATGGCTTCCGCACGTGTGGGATGAAAACAGGCAGCTCAGAACGCTCGCCTTTTGCGAGGAGGATGCTCATGAGCTGTGTGATTTGTTCAACGATATGTTGAAAAAGCGCAGAGACATGGCGGACGATAGCTCCCGCGGCAAGGCTGCCGTGCCCGATCCTTATTACATATTTATCTTTGGCAGCAAGGAGCTGGTCGAGCAGGAGCAGATAATGCACAACCTGTTTGTAAATGACCCGTCTATGGGAATTACATCGTTGTTTTTATATGACGATATGTACAGGCTTCCGAATGAGTGCGGCTGTATCGTGGACGTTGATAACGGTCCGTGCTTTTATGACAAGAGAGAGGCTAATAACAGATCATATTTCACGATGGACCCTGTAGTCAGTGACGCGGGCTTTGATGCATTCGCGCGAAGAATGGCAGCGGTCGAGCTTGAAGGATATGCGCTGGCGGCGGGCTTGCCGAAGGGAATAACCTTCCTCGAGGGATACGGCGTTGAGACAGTAGAGCAGTTGAATGTTATAGAACGCTGGAATTCCGCTTTGCCCCAGAAGAGCCTTGCAGCACCTATAGGAATGCTTGCGGGCAACAAGCTGCTCCAATTCGATCTGCACGAAAAGAAGCACGGCCCGCACGGATTGGTTGCGGGAACCACGGGCTCAGGTAAGAGCGAGCTGCTGTTGAGCTGGATACTGTCGATGGCGGTAACCTTCCATCCGGACGATGTGAACTTCGTGCTTATCGATTATAAGGGCGGAGGAATGGCAAATCTCGTTGAGAAGCTGCCTCACGTTGTGGGAAAGATCACGAATATCGGCTCGAACATTGACAGAATATTGCTTTCTTTGAACAGCGAAACGAAAAGAAGAGAGCGCATATTTGCCGAGTGCGGGCTTGAGGGTAAGATCAATATTTATGATTATCAGAAGGCGTACAAAAACGGAAGGGTCAAGGAGGTCCTCCCACATCTGATCATAGTTGCCGATGAATTTGCGGAGCTGAAGAAGGAAAGGCCGGATTTTATTTCGAGCCTTGTCAGTATTGCCCGCGTAGGACGTGAGCTCGGAGTACATCTGGTGCTTGCTACACAAAAGCCGGGCGGTGTTGTTGACGAGCAGATCCAGTCAAACTCACGCTTCCGCTGGTGTATGAAGGTGGCTGATGTAAATGACAGCCGGGAAATGATAAAGCGTCCCGATGCCGCAAAGATCACGCAGGTGGGCAGATCCTACATCCGTGTTGGTGAGGATGAGTACTTTGATCTGTTCCAATCCTTCTGGAGCGGAGCGCCCTATTTCGGCTCTACCGACAAGGCGCAGGAGGCGGGGAATCGGGTCAGATTGGTAGATATCACGGGAAAGAGAGTAAAGACCTTCAAGGATAAAAAAGCAAAGAAGGAGAGCGACACCGTTGAGCTGACCGCGATAGTAAAATATATTTGCGCCGCCGCCGCTCAAAACGGCATTAAAAAGCTGCAGGGACCATGGCTGCCCGAGCTTCCCGAGATGCTGTATCTTGATGATATAAGAAGTCCCTGCGGCTTTGACGGAGCGGAATGGAGAGGATCTCCCGAATGGCTGACTGTCCCGATAGGAATGTACGATGCTCCCGTGCAGCAGACCCAGGGCTTGCAATACATAGATCTTGCATCTGACGGGCATTACGGGATTTACGGAGCGCCAGGTACGGGAAAGACAAGCCTGCTGAAAAGCATCGTAATGTCGCTTGGGCTTCATTACTTGCCGACCGATGTCAATATATACATTCTGGACTGCGGCGGGTGGAGCATGAGTGCTTTTTCGGGAATGCCTCATGTCGGAGGAGTTGCCCTTGACTGCGAGGAGGAAAAGTTTGTCAAATTCGAGAAGCTGATAATGACGGAATTTGAGTCGAGAAAGCGCAAGTTCATGCAAAATGCCGTAAGCTCGCTCAAGGCATACCGTGAGTCTGTTTCTTCGGATATGCCTGCGATAGTTGTTGTGATAGACAATATCGTGCCGATATTCGATCTATATCCGGATCTTGAAAGCCTGTTTGTAACAATAGCGCGTGAGGGCTCGACCTACGGCATTCATATGATCTATACGGCAAACAGCACCTCGGGCGTCAGATACAAGGTTCAGCAGAATATCAGAGGGGCTTTGGCATTCGATCTTACCGACAGGGGAGATTATCCTGCAATAGTCGGGCGCCTTGAAGGAAAGTATCTGCCGAATATTCCCGGCAGAGCGTTCAGTAAGGGGAATCCTCCGCTCGAGTTTCAGGCAGCACTGCCAGTGAGAGCAGAGAATGACAGAGAAATGATGCTGAAGATCAAGGAGCTGTGCTCGCAGATGAATTCCTGCTGGCACGGTCCGATGCCGAGACCGATACCTGTTATGCCCGAGACTGTAACGTATGAGCAGATGCTGTCGGAATATTCTGTACGCACGATGATACCCGTCGGAATA
>JAZMZS010000156.1:0-7654 GCA_045586105.1 Eubacteriales bacterium
TTGTTCAGGTCAAGGCGCATCGAGCGATGGTGTATAAGCATACTCCGAGCTCGGGCAACGCAGACATGGGCAAAAATATCGTTTAAAACCGATATGAGTTCGACTCTCCTCGGCTATACGCTTATTTCCGTCCACGAATGCATGATTGTTTGTAAGAGAATACATAAGCCTTGCCGCTTTTTCCTCTACCGAAGGGTACGCTTCTTCTCCGTCAAACGCAGAGGCGGCACTGTACACCGCGGACTCTAAAAGATTCCTGTCGCGAAGTCCGTAGCTTCCGCCTGTTCTGACAATAAGCTTTTCGTGAAGCGCAATTATTTCTTCCGCTGTCAACGTTATCATCACTTAGCAAGCTCCAACAACGCATCAATGTTTTCGTCAATAAGCTTATCCGCAGTATCGTCAATTTTGGTTTTTCTCATCTGCATAGCAACGGCTATGGTATCGTACTCGTCAAAATCAACGACCACATACCTCGGCTTGTTATTTTTCAGTATCACAGCCATGCCGCTTTTGTCAACCGTGCGGACTACCTTTGAAAAATTCTGATTTGCCTCGGTCATAGGAACCAAAAGATCGGTATTTACCATCATTATAATCACCTCTGCTATTATTATACCCCGAATTTAGGATAAATGCAACCTATATTTTTGAAAAACGCTCCAAAAAATATTTCCCCATTGAAAACGCTGATGCGTTTTCAATGGGGCTGAGATTGCTTCATATTCTTTAATACTTTTCCTCTCGACGGGAGGTCTCGTTTCCGAAATTGTCGTAGCTTACGAACAGATACTTTACTCCCGCGGGCATTCCGTCAGAGGAATAAGCGTAGGTGACGGTCGTCTTCTCGTGCTCCCATCTTGCACTGAGGGCGGTCTTATACTCGCGTGTATATACGCTGAGCCTTCCCTCGGCGTCGTAGCTGAAGCTTTCCGTCGTCTCGAAGTCTCCGAAGACCTTAGTTGAGATTACTCTGCCCTCGCTATCGTAGCTCATCGCATACTTTTGAGTACCGTAGCTTGCGCTCGTGCAGAGTCCGTTTTCATACGTGAAGCTGATACGCTCGCCCTGTGCCGATATCTCGACGGGATCGGCTCCCCTGAAGCTGAGTGCGTATTCACCGATCTTCTGTCCGTCAGACTTGGCGACCGTGATCTCGGTCTTTGATTCGGAATAGACGTGCGTGGTAATAAAGCCCGTATCCTGCGTGATCTTGACTATATTTCCCTCGGTGTCGTATTCGTTTACGAGAGAGTCGATATTTGAAGAAAACTCTTCTCTTATCAGCGCCCCTTTATCGGAAAACGCAAGCTTGACTATGTAATCGCCCTGCTTTCCCTCAGCCGTGCGCCCATCAGCGGAGTAGGTCAGCTCAAAGACCTCCCTGTAACCGTACACGCGCACAAGCCTTCCGTCCTCGGAATATGCATAAGCTCTGTCCAGATTTACCCTCTCATAGCACAAGGGAGCGAGCGTAAAGGGAGAGACGGTCGTGACCGATTCAAGCCGTCCGCGCTCGTTATACGAATATTTTGCAAGCTGTCCCCACTGACCGTTGCTCATAGCGTATCTCGTTCTGAGGACGGGCTCGGAAGTCTCAGGATCGGAAGCCTTCGTTTCGGCCGCAGAGGCGGTATCCGCGGCGTTGCTTTGCGTCAGCGCCGTGCTCTCTGCATCCTTTTTCGTTTCTGTGCTGCCGCCGCAGCAAGCAAGCGACGCACACGCGAGCACTGCCAATATAAACGCCGTCATAAGTCTCAGGTATAGCTTTTTCATCTTCGCACCTCCTACGCGCTCCGTTCGTTCGATAATAGTATATCATACGTATATTCAATTTTCAAGCATGCATTTGTGCCGAATGCACAAACAAAAGGCTATTGATTTAATATCTTTGGCAGTATATAATAAAATTGATAACGTTATAACGAAAGAAAGGCATTGCATTATGACAAACGAAGAGATCTTCGATCTTATAGATTCGCACAAGGACGAAATGAAGGCGGCGCTTGACTACCTTGAGGATCACGCCGCGTGCGGCTACGAGGAATGGGAAGCGCACGAGTATCTTGCAAAAGCATACGAAAGGCTCGGCTACGCTCTGACGAAGGCAGGTGACATTCCCGGCTTTTACACCGACGTAGACACGGGAAAGCCGGGGCCTAAGATACTGATATTCTCGGAGCTTGACGGACTGCCGATCCCCGACCATCCGCACGCAAACCCGAAGACCGGGGCGGCACACGCCTGCGGGCATCACGCACAATGCGCGGCTCTCTTGGGAGTTGCGGCGGCGCTGAAGGTGCCCGAGGTGCTCGAGGGACTGTCGGGCAGTATCAGGCTTTGCGTAGTACCCGCAGAAGAGGGATCGGGGATCAACAACGTGGTTTTGAAAAAGCTTATGGACGAGGGTAAGGTCAAGTATATCGGAGGCAAGCGCGAGTTTTACAGAAGAGGCTATCTTGACGGCTGCGATCTTGCTTTCATGATACATACGGGCGGAGGCTCGCGCAAGTTTTCGATAAAGCCGGGCTGCAACGGCGGTATACGCAAGGTTGCACGCTTCGTCGGAAAGAACGCACACGCAGGCGCTCCGAGACACGGCATCAACGCTCTTCAGGCGGCTAATCTTGCTCTCGCGTCGATAAACGTACTGCGCGACACCTTCAATAATTACGACTTCGTTCGCGTAAACTCTATCCTCACCGAGGCGGGAACCGCCGTCAACGCGGTACCTGGGACCGCGGTGCTCGACACCCAGATACGGGCAAACAACGTAAAGTCGCTCAACGCCGTCAACCGCAAAATAAGCCGTGCCGTTGCCGCTTCTGCCGCCGCTATAGGCGCAAAGGTGCATATCACGGATATTCCCGGATATATGCCCGGAAGCTACGACGAGAACCTCATTAAAGTCATGATAGAAGGAATGGAGGACGTGGTTGGCAAGGGCAGTGCGAATTACTTTACCGAGCCCTGGGATACGGGCTGCACGGACGTTGGTGATATTTCCCTGCTGATGCCCGCCGTTCACGCGTTTGGCAGCGGAGGCGCGGGTGGCGCACACGGACCGACCTACAGAATAGCAGACTTTGACAGTGCGTGCATGGACAGCGCAAAGGCGCAGGTGATGATAATCAGGCGGCTGCTTGAAAAAGATGCTGAGAAGGCACGCTTCGTTATTGACAACGCAACACCGCAGTTCAAGTCTAAAGAGGAATACTTATCATACCTTGACTCCTGCCGCTCGGAGACGGAGGCGGTCGTCTACTCGGAGGACGGCAAGGTCACGCTGGACATATGATCCGTTTCCGATCAGAGCAGACAATGCCGCAGATGCGTTTTTTCGTTCAACCGATCGGGCTTCGGCTCGGTTTTACAAATGGCATTTTACGCAAACAAAGACCTTCTGCCGATATTATTAAGATTTTATTAATAAACTGTGGACTTTTTTCGACACTTGAGGTATAATAGAGACGCGGCCGTCTGTCCTCTCAAAAAACGGAGTGGACAAGATCGGGAATTGCAAATCTTTTTGATCAACGAGGATCGGTTATGAAAATCAAAACGCGTGATCTGTCATACGAGCAAGTACTGGCGCTTCCCCGCTTAAAGCACAAAAAGCCCCGAAAGCCGAGCCGCTTTCTCGCTACGGTCGTCAGGCTCGTATCGGCGCCCACGCTCTCGAAGATAAAGTTCTCTTATACCGCCGAGAGGATGGAGCTCGTCGGTAAAAACGAGCCCTGCCTTATTCTGATGAACCATTCGAGCTTCACAGACATGAAGCTCGCCTTCGGTATCTTTTATCCGAGGAGGATGGGAATAGTCACGTCCGTGGATGCGATGTCGGGCATTCTCGGAAAGCTTATGCGCATTCTCGGATGCACTCCGACCCACAAGTACGTCTCGGACATTTCGCTTATCCGTGACATAAAATATATGCTCAAGGAAAACAAAACGAGCGTGCTCATGTATCCCGAGGCGGGTTATTCCTTCGACGGGCGCGCAACCACCCTCCCGAGAGGTCTCGGTATTTTGATGAAGCGATTGGAGGTTCCCGTTGTAACGGTCATCACTCAGGGAGCCTTTCACCGTGATCCGCTCTATAATATGCTCCAGATAAGAGACGTCAAGGTATCCGCCCACGTCAAGTGCATCGCTACTCCCGAGGAGATAAAGGAAAAGTCGGTCGCCGAGCTTGACGCTCTGCTTGACGAGGCGTTCTCCTTTGACAATTTCGCATGGCAGAGAGACAACAAGATATCCGTTGACGTTCCCTTCCGTGCAGACGGTCTGCACAGAATACTGTATAAATGCCCGCATTGCAACGAAGAAAACCAAATGGAGGGCAAAGGAACACAGCTTACCTGCCACGCTTGCGGCAAGCGCTGGGAAATGGACGAGTACGGACAGCTCAGTGCTATAGACGCGCAGACCGAGTTTTCTCACATACCCGACTGGTACGCATGGCAGAGAGAATGCGTGCGCCGTGAGCTTGAAGAGGGCACGTATCTGCTTGATACCGACGTGGATATCTCGATACAGGTAAACCTCGACGGCGTATGCAATATCGGTAAGGGACACCTGACGCACGATTCCGAGGGCTTTCGTCTGACAGGTGCGGACGGAAAGCTCGACTACAGACAGTCCGCCGTATTTTCCCACACCCTGTACTCGGATTATTACTGGTACGAGATCGGGGACGTGATAGGAATAGGCAACAACGAGTTCTCCTACTTCTGCTTCCCGCACGGTAACGTGTCGGTAACGAAGGCGCGCCTCGCTGCCGAGGAGCTGTACAAAATGAAAAAGACGGAGCGCAAAGCAAGACAGACCGCCGAGAGCACGTGATAAAAGACCAAGGTCAGGATCGGCATTCCTTGAGCGGCGTGATCTGTTCTCTCAAAGCTTCATATTATTGCAGAGATCCTGCGCCGAAAGGCAGGATCTCTGCTTTTTCTTGTCTTGTTTTAAGGGCGTATCGTATCTCACACGTTCAAGTATGCTTTCAGGATATCCGTTCGCGCGCGAAAACGCAATATAATTTGCACAAATTAACAATTGAAATGCAGATTTATATATTTTATACTAAATTATAACATTAATTATACTAAGTAATTTGCGTAAAGCGCGTAAAAGCAAAGCAAAGCCGACCGTTTGCATGCCCCTGCAAGAAGCGTTTTACGGCTCACAAACGGTGCCGCATTGCGGCGCAGGATATCATGACGGATCTTCATGAGCAGAGCGAAAACCGATAAAGGAGAATCAGCATGGCACGTTTTTTAGACAAAGACTTTCTTTTGAGCACCGATACGGCAAAAAAGCTGTATTTTGAGCACGCGGCAGGGATGCCGATCATCGACTACCACTGTCACGTAAGCCCCAAGGAGATATACGAGGACAAGCGCTTTGAGAACATCACCGAGCTCTGGCTTGCGGGTGACCACTACAAGTGGCGGCTGATGCGCTCAAACGGCGTAGACGAATATTACATCACGGGAGACGCGGATCCGTACGAGAAATTTCTGCACTTTGCCGCTCTCATGCCGAAGGCGATAGGAAATCCGATGTACCACTGGTGCCACCTTGAGCTGAAGAATTATTTCGGCTACGAGGGAGTGCTTTCTGCCGACACGGCAAAGCAGGTCTGGGAGCTGTGCAACAAGAAGCTCCGTGAGGATAGCATGAGCGTGCGCGGCATCATCAAGCAGAGCAACGTAGCATTTATCGGCACGACCGACGATCCCGTAGATTCTCTCGAGTATCACAGACTGCTCGCAAATGACACAGACTTTGACACCGTCGTCGCTCCCTCCTTCCGTCCCGACAAGGCGCTGAATATCGACAAAGCGGGATGGCGCGAGTATATAGGCACGCTCTCGGGCGTATGCGGATACGCTATAGATTCCTTCGATGCGCTGAAGCGGGCGCTCACCGACAGGATCGAATATTTTGCATCCTGCGGATGCAAGGTCAGCGACCACGGGCTCGATTTCATGGTATACAGAGAGGCGGACAACGGCGAGCTTGACCTAACGATGAAAAAGGGGCTTGCGGGAGATGACGTATCCTCAGCCGAAGCCGAGGGCTTCAAGACTGCGCTTTTAGTTCACTGTGCAAAGGAATACGTACGCGCAGGCTTCGTCATGCAGATACATTATAACTGCCTGAGAAACCCGAATTCGTCAGCCTTTGCCACCCTCGGACCCGACACAGGCTTCGACTGCATCGGTCCGAACGACGGCTGCAGAAGGCTTTCCATGCTTCTCGACCGTCTGTACAGAGAAAACAGCCTGCCCCGCACCGTCATCTACAGCCTTGACGCGTCCGACAACGCCTTTATCGATACGATAATCGGGGCGTTTCAGGGAACCGAGGTCCAAGGCAAGCTTCAGCACGGAAGCGCGTGGTGGTTCAACGACAACAAGCAGGGCATGCGCGATCAGATGATCAGCCTTGCTAATCTGTCTCTGCTCGGAAACTTTATCGGAATGCTCACCGATTCTCGAAGCTTTCTCAGCTATACGAGACACGAATACTTCCGCCGTATCCTTTGCGCTCTTATCGGCGAATGGGTAGAAAACGGCGAATATCCCGACGACGACGCGGCTCTCACCGAGCTTGTCGAGGGAATATGCTATTACAACGCAAAACGATATTTCTGTTTATAATGATCACGGAGGTAGCTTATGCCAATGAAAATGACCTTCAGATGGTACGGTGAAGGTAACGACCGTATCAAGCTGTCGGATATCAAGCAGATCCCCGGAGTTGACGGGATCGTATGGGCTCTTCACCACAAGATGCCGGGAGATATCTGGGAGGAGGATGAGATCGCCGAGGTAAAGCGTCAGCTCGACGAATACGGCTTCAATATGGACGTGGTAGAGTCGGTGAACGTGCACGACGATATCAAGATCGGCCTGCCCACCCGCGACGCGTATATTGAAAACTACAAGACCACCATCCGCAACCTCTCAAAATTCGGCGTAAAGGTCATCTGCTATAACTTCATGCCGATATTCGACTGGACGAGAAGCAACCTGTTCCACCCCGTAGGCGACGGCTCGACCGCTCTTTTCTACGAAAAGAACATGATACAGGACGATTACAACGCGATGGCAAGGTACATTCTCGACTTTACCGAAAAATATAATATGTCCTTCCCCGGCTGGGAGCCCGAGAGAATGGCGAAGCTCGACGAGCTGTTCCGTGCTTACGAGGGAGTCGATCACGAAAAGCTCTGGGCGAACCTCAAATACTTCCTTGAGGCGATCATGCCCACCTGCCGCGAGTGCGACGTCAAAATGGCGATCCACATGGACGATCCGCCATGGGATATTTTCGGTCTTCCGAGACTTTTGACAAATGCAGAAAACATCGATCGTTTCTTATCCATGGTAGACGACGAGTATAACTGCTTAACTCTTTGCTCCGGAAGCTTAAATGCTGATGAAAACAATGATGTTGCGTCTATTGTACGCAAACATTGTGACCGTATCGCATTTGCGCACATCCGCAATGTAAAACATTTTGAAAATGGCGATTTCTCCGAAGCAAGCCATCGCGACTGCGACGGTGATACACGCATTCTTGATATTCTTAAGGCTTACCATGACTGTGGCTTTGACGGCTACATCAGACCCGACCATGGCAGACA
>JAZMZS010000157.1:0-13359 GCA_045586105.1 Eubacteriales bacterium
CTTGCATAAATTGTGCAATACGTCAGATCGATCGCGAGTCGTCGGCGATCACGTATGAAAATACGCTCACGCCTCCTCCCGCTCCGATCTTCGTCTGACGAAAAATCTGCGTCGCGAGGAAGTTCGCAGCGAAGGATCTGAGGGCGAGTAGTTTGAAACGATACTATTTCTTCCCTCTCAGATTATTCACTACACTTCGTTTCGTTCAAGAATGACAGCGGGGATGGTGCTTTGCAAGTGACGATCCCCCGCGTAGCAGAGTGCCGTCACGCACTTTCTTACTTCAAGCCCCTTGAGTTCTCTCCCATCTGACGGGATGGGAGAGAACAATGATCCGGGGAAAGCCTGCTTATTTTTCGTCCTTATTGCTTTCCTTTGCTGAGGATGCCTTTTTCTTTTTTGAGAGAATAACGAATCCTGCAGCACCTGCCGCCAGCACTGCCGCTGCCGAGATAAGAACGATAACGAGCGTGTTGTTCTTCTCGGTCTCGCCGGGTACAATAACAGGCGCAGTTTCGGGAGTGGTATCCGCTGTGGTATCTGCGGGATCGGTGTTGCCCTGCTCGGGCTTTTCGCCGCTCTTGCCGAATGCACTCATCTTGGCTGACAGAGGCAAGGGGTTCTTTGCTACGGTAAGCATCTGATCCTTGGTTGCCGCAATGCCGGAGCCGAGATGGAGGATGCCGTTTTCGTCAAAGGTGTATTCCTCTACGTGAACGTATCTGCCTCCCACACGTCCCGAAGCCTTGTAGCCGTGATATACGAGATAGTTTGTGAGACCGTCTGCAGACTGAACGAATGCCGCGTGTCCCGGACCGAATACGTCGATCCTGTTAGCGACGAAGATCGGAGCCGCAGATTTTTCCCAGTTGTTGATGTCGCAGGGGTTACCTCCCTTGAACTTGAGAGAAGCAAGTGCGTAGTAGTCGGTCCAGTATCCCGATACCGAATATACGCAGTAGACTGTTCCGTTAGGTCCGTAGAGTGCGGTCGCACCCTCGACGACCTCGGGTAGGTTCTTGGGGTTGGATGCATCGTAGGTAGCACCGTGCTTTTCCCAGGCTTCGGTCGGCCAGCAGAATACCGCCGCGGTGTCGAGCTTGATCTCGTAGGGGGAGATCATCTCTGCAATGTTGAGATTCTGCCTGGTCTTTCCGGTCTCCTTCTGATGACCTGTCCAGGTGAGGTATGTCTTTCCTTCAATACGGAATACGGAAGGTCCGATGCACCAGTTCGTATCATCCTTGTAGAGCAGCATCTTGGTTGCGTGGTTGAGCTTCTTCGTATCGGGGGCCATGTAGCTTCCCTGAGGGTCGGAGCCTACAGCCTTTGTTACATAACAGCGTCTGGTGTTGGACTGGTCATCCTCGTCTGCACCGTAAGGAATACATGCTATGTACAGATACCATCCTTCGTACTCGGCACCGAATTCGTCCGCCGAGAAGTAGTGAAGCTCGGGAGACCAAATGCTCGAGAGACCGCTCTCCTCATTTGCAGTCCATACGGGTACGGGCTCGGCATCACCGAGGTCTGCTACGGTAGCCGCCTTGGAAACGCACACGCTTGAGCCTCTTGCAACTGCCATATAGTAGAAGCCGTCATGGTAGATGACCCACGGGTCAGCACCCGAGCAGAGGGGATTTTGTGCTTCTACGGTACCTGTAGGAGCATCCGTGTAATTTACACCTACACCGTAGGTGCGCTTTGACTCGGAGTTTCCTCTGATGCTTGCTGCGCCCTTGATGTCGGTCACGCTGTCGAGGTTTGCTCCGTTGATGTGGCAGGTATAAGTGCCGTTGTAGGAGCATGCGGTGTCTGAGCGGGAGGCGTTGACCTTGCCCTTTACGGTGCCGCCGTTGAGGTAGATATCAATGTTGCCCTCAGCCGAGGTATTGTTTGTGGAATCGCAGTAGATGCCGTAAACGCCGTGTCTTACCGTACCGCCGTTTATTTCGAGCTTGACGTTGCCGCTTACCGTGCCGTAGCCCGTGCCCGCAACGAATCCGGTGATATTACCGCCGTTTATTGTGACGGAAATATCGCCGAGCAGGAAGGTACCGGAATTTCTGTTACCGCCGATGATCCTGTACCAAGTACCGCCGTTTACGGTAACGCTTGCACCGTTGATGGTGCCGTTCTTGTCATTCATACCGCCGAAGATATAGGGATAAGTGCCGCCGTTTGCATTATCTATCACACAGCTGACACCCTCACCTAACGTCAGGGGATGTCCGTTTCCGAAGAGGAATCTGTTGCTGCCGTCTGTGGAGATCACGATATCGTCAAAGGTCACGGGACCGGAGAGTATGTACTTGTTGCCGAGATTGAATTTTGCATCTGCGGTCCTTCTGTAATCGACACCAGCGTATCTCGAGGTGATCTTGATCTCACCCTTGTGCTCGGGCTCTCTGTATTCGTTGACACCGATCGGACCGCAAACAACGATAGTGCCGTTCCCTTCGCCGAAGAGCTTGATAGCCGCATCGATCGATGCGAGTGCATTTTCGGGAGAGGAGCCGTCCTTTTTGCCTGCTCCCTCGAGCTTGACGAAAAGCACCGTCTCCTTGGCAGTGGAGCCGAAGCCCTCGAGCTTGGATAGGAATTCGTCTCCTGCCTTACCGATAGAGGTGGTAAAGCCTGCGCCCGAGATCTTGTCTATCGAGAGCTCACCGCCGAGCAGTGAAAGCTCAAACTTACCTGCCGCGGTGCCTGTAATACCGTCCGAGACAGCCGCGATCTTGCCGCCGATCTTACCGCCGGATATTTCAACTACAGCGCTTCCCGTGAGCTTTGCCTCGCCTGTGCCGTAGATTCCGTAGATGCCTTCTGTTATCTCTCCCTTGAGTATAGAAGCGACGGCTGAGCCGGATACGTCATTGCCTCCGCTGACGCAGAGCACCTTTACTGCAGCGCCCTCGACAGAAACGAGAGTTCCGGATACGGAAGCCGCACCCTTGCCGCCGACGCTGCCCGCACTTGCCGTGTTGTAGCTTCCGCCGAGCAGAATTACCTGTCCGCCGTTAGATGTCTCTCCGGAGGGAGCAGATGCGGACACGTTCAAATTACCGTCGCCCGATACGCTTTCGGCAAAGGTGACCGTCTTGCCGTTTGCAAATACGGTACCGCTGCCGGCAAGTGTGATGTTCTCGAAGCACAGGTTGCTCGATACTGCAAGCGTTCCGCTTACTGTCAGCTTTGCAGTGTTCTTATAATCTTCACCCTTGTATACCGAGGTGATCACCGTGTCCTTGCTTGCTGCCTTGAGAACAACGTCACCCGTTACCTCGGTGTTGCCGCATACAATGATCCTGCCTCCGTTGTCCTTTACCGCTTCTGCTGCCTTTGCGAGAGTAGCGTAAGCGTCATCCTTCGAGGTTCCGCCGTTTGTGTCCTTTCCCGCACCCGATACGTAAACGTCACGGACAAAGCCTGTGCATTTTGAAACGAGAGCCGCAGGGACATTGAGAGTGGAGATGCCCGTGACACCCGAAGAGCCGATAGACTTGAAGGATACCTTGGCTGCATCGGATACCTCAAGATGAAAGTCACCGTTATACTTTCCGTTAGAGTCCTGGCAGACATTGAATATTCCGTTTCCCTTTGAGTTGCCCGAGAGGTTCTCGAATGTACCGCCGAGCAGCTTTATGTTGATGTTGCCGCTGTAAGAGGGAGACTTTCCTCCGGTTCCGAGTCTGCCCACAGCAAAGAGTCCGCCCCAGATCTCACCGCTCTTTACGGTAAGATTAAGATCTCCCGAGGTCGAGTTCATTCCCGATATGGAGTTCTGGTTCTTTGCGAGGTCGGTCTCGGTCGTCTTGAAGGTAGCGCCGTCGATGATTATGTTGATGTCACCCGAGATGGTGGAGCAGGGAGAGGAGCCCGTGGCTCTTCTGTTACCGCCGAAGAAGCTGACCCAGCGGCCGCTCTTTATCTCGATGGTGTAGTCCTCTGTGAGGTTGCCCTTTTCGGCATTGTCCTCTCCTGTGAGGTTAGCACCGCCTACGATGTAGCTGTCTGAATCATTTTTGATGTTGTTGCCGAATGTAACGTTATTACCGTTGCAGGCGAATATAGGAGTGCTCGACCCCTTGAACCTGATGTTTTCTATGAGAAAATCCGAGTTCAGGCTGAGTACGCCCGAATAGCTGACTACCCCGGCATTGCCTTTTGTATCCTTCATCTCGGAGGTAAGCGTGTACTTGCCCTCGGACTTGGGAGTGGAGTAGTTCTTGTCGATAGTGTAGGATGTGCCCGTAAACACTATTTTTCCTCCGTCGGGCATGAGCGCAAATGCACGATCGAGTGTTTTTACGGCATTTGCCGCGCTCGATCCGTCATTAGCATCGTTTCCCGAGGAGCTGACGTATACTGTCGAGGGAGCCGCAAAGACAAAGGTTGCGCCTATTCCCAGAGCAAGCACCGTCATGAGAACTATCAGAGCTGTAGTGATCTTCTTCATAATATCTCCTTGCTTTTTTGAATTTCTGCCGGCACATGTTATGAGTGTGCCTTTAAAATATATCATACCATATTCCGCACGCTTTGTCACCTGTAATTTTTAAACACAAAAAAATTTATAAAATCGTAAAAATATTGTGTAACATGCCGGGATCAGCGCAAATGCCGGGAAAATAGTATCAAATGATATATTATATATATTAGCAAATAACTGTAAGAGATTGAACCGTGAATGAATGTTAGGTTTATTTTGCGGTATTAGTGTTACAAAACGAGGAAAAGCCCGGTATCATTCCGATACCGTAGCAGCGTTTTAATGAGTTTCTTGGGCTCCTGCGCACACCCGCCTTCGCATTAAAGGGGATGAGTGGAAACAGACAGGTTTATTTTTTTAGAAAAAGAGATCCGTGCCGCCGGTTACAGCAAAAAACACAAAATTATTATTATATCAAAAACATATACAGAAGTCAAGACAAAAAACTATGTTAAAAATACTGTTTTTGTTTATCTTGTAACATTTGTATGAAATGGTATAATTAAGTATAATGTATTTGTAGCAACTTTGATGCGATCTTTCCATCGAGTTCTTTCTTGTGCTTTGCGATGTCAGATACCGACCACAAAAATTTGCAAAAATTGCAAAAAATTGTGGCTGTTTTTTTCTTGATCGCCAATTGATTGTTTTGTAAAATCATGTTAGAATATCGGTAAACACATTCGTTTGAATGCAAGATCGCAGTAATTTTAAAAAAAGGAGGGGATCTGAGTGCAAGTTATTCGGTTCGAGGACATACGTCCGTTTGTCAGATATGCAAAGATCCTGCACTTCTCCGCTGATTACGATGCAAAGGAGATGCGTGCCTATGACAACAGATTGCTTTACTTCTTCGAGGGCGCGGCAGAGCTTCGGATAGATGATCAGTTATATTCGGCAGAGAGAGGCGCGCTCTTTATCTGGTCTCCCGATCATACCTATTCTCTCAAGGCGGCGGGACAGGGCTTTTCTGCTCTTGTGGTCAATTTCGATTATACCATGTGCTCCCGCTCGTATTCACTCGCGATCCCGATGGTGGAATCAAAGAAATTTGTCGAGACTCAGCGTACAGAGTATGTCAGCTTTGAGGACGCACAGGAATTTAACGATGTTATCGCATCAAGTGATATGAGGTTGCTTGAGAAGGATCTTATAGGACTTGATTCGGAGTTTATAAATCCCCAGCATAATTATATCATGATGCTGAGCTCTATCATGACAACAGTTCTTGTCAGGATCTACAGAAATCTTGCACAGTCCCGCTCGAGCATCAGCACCTCGATCCTTGTCACGGGTGTTATCGACTATATACAGAAGAATTATGCGAGCGACATCTCCAATACATCGATAGGAGCGCGCTTTAATTATCATCCCAATTATATCAACCGTTCAATGCTCAACAGCACGGGCCAGTCGCTTCATCAGTACGTTATCAGTGTCAGAGTGCTCCATGCTCTCGAGCTTATCCAGACCACCGATATGTCTATCACCGAGATCGCGAAGGCGGTGGGCTTTAAGTCGATCAAGCACTTCTCGCAGTCCTTCAAGAAGATATACGGCTTCTCTCCCACTCATTTTAAGCCGAGAGGCTGAGATAACTACAAAAGATCTAAAAAGCTCTCCGCAAAATATCATGCGGGGAGCTTTTTTAGTTGCTATATCATGTGTTAAACTATGACCTTGCTGAGGAATTCCTTGAGCCTCGCATTCTGAGGATTGCCGAATACCTCCTCGGGCGTGCCCTGCTCGGTTATTCTTCCTCCGTCCATGAAGAATATGCGGTTGCCGACCTCACGGGCAAAGCCCATCTCGTGAGTAACGACCACCATCGTCATTCCTTCCTCTGCGAGCTGCTTCATTACCTCAAGCACCTCTCCTACCATCTCGGGGTCGAGTGCGGAGGTAGGCTCGTCGAAGAGCATGACCTTCGGGTTCATCGCAAGCGCACGCACGATGGCAACGCGCTGCTTCTGTCCGCCCGAGAGAGTGGATGGATAGACATTTGCCTTGTCCTCAAGTCCTACTCGTGACAGAAGCTCATACGCACGGGCGTTTGCCTCTTCCTTCGTCATTTTCTTGAGAAGCACGGGAGCGAGAGTGATGTTCTCAAGCACCGTTTTGTTATTGAAAAGATTGAACTGCTGGAATACCATTCCGATAGACTGACGGTGAAGGTTGATATCGACCTTCATATCAGCAAGATCCTCCCCTTGGAAGATTATCGAACCGGAGGTCGGGTCCTCCATGCAGTTGAGACAACGCAGGAACGTGCTCTTTCCACCGCCCGAGGGACCGATGACGACGACCTTGTCACCCTCGTTTATCGTTTCGGTGATGTCCTTTAGCACGTGCACATCACCGAAGCTCTTGCAGAGATTCTTAATTTCGATCACTTTTCCTCAGGCTCCTTTCCATTATCTTTATGCCCCACGAAATGAGGAGAACGAGAATTATGTATACGACTGCCATCGCAAGATAGGGCATGAAGTACTCGTAGCGTACGTTTCCTATCTCGGTAAAGGTCTTATAGAGGTCGGTTGCCGCAACGAAGCTGACGACAGAGGTGTCCTTGATAAGAGCGATGAACTCGTTTCCGAGCGTGGGGAGAATGTTCTTTACCGCCTGGGGAATAACTATCTGCATCATAGTGGTGCCGTAGCTCAGTCCCACCGCGCGTCCCGCCTCCATCTGTCCCGGGTCTACCGACAGAATGCCCGAGCGCATGATCTCGGATACGTACGCGGCACTGTTGAGTCCGAATACGATGATAGCGGTGTTGAGCGAGGATACCGCGATCCCCATAAGAGGCCAGAGAACGTAATAGGTGATAAGCAGCTGAACGACAAGAGGCGTTCCGCGGAAGAACCCGACATAGACCGTGCAGATCTTGTCAAGAATACGTACCAATCTCTTGTATTTCGGCATTACCTTTACGGCAGCTATAAGAGTACCTATAACTATTCCGATCAGCAGGCCGAGTATTGCGATAAGCAGGGTGTTTACAAGACCCACCGTAACCACTCTGACCCAGCCGTCCTTTTCTATGAACAGCTCCCAGAATACTTTGAATTTTCCGACGAAATCCATAAACGAATACCTTTCTGTTTCGGATGTGAATGATTTGTAGATAAACACTCAAACAGCCTCCGCAGGGACTTGCCGTGCGGAGGCTTGCTTGCGTTTGGATCTTGAAAATAATTACTGAGCGTTGAGCTTAGCCGCGATAGCCTTTGCGGGACCGTTGTCAGCGATAACGTACTTGACCTGTCCCTGCTGCATAGCGGTGATAGCAAGTGCAACGTACTTGTAGGGAGCTGCCTCGGCGGTGAGCTTCTCGAAGCCGTAGTCGTCGTCGCCCTTGATGTAGAGCTCGCCCGTGGTACCTCCTTGGCATCCGAGCTTGTCGGAGGCTGCAAGACCCTTGAGTATCTTTGCTACATCCTCGCCCGTCTTGCAAGCGTCGAAGGTGGTGTCGGTGTCAAGGCAGATAACTACCTGAGATGCGTTGTAGTAGGAGTCGGAGAAGGTTACTACCTTCTGGCGGTCGGGAGTGACCGAAAGACCTGCCATACCGATGTCGCACTTGCCTGACTGAACTGCATTAACAACAGCGTCGAAGTCCATGTCCTTGATAACGAGCTCCTGACCGAGCTCCTGTGCGAGGTAGTAAGCGATCTCGAGGTCAACTCCGGAGTACTTTCCTGCCTCGTCTACCATCTCGAAGGGCTCAAAGCCTGTGGAGGTGGCAACGATGAGCTGCTCCTTGGAGGTGTCCTCAGCCTTGGACTCGATAGCGAGAGGAGTACCGTCGCCGAAGTAGTTGTTGCAGATCTCCTCGAACTTGCCGTTGGACTTGATCTTCTTGAGGAAGTCGTTTACCTTACCGAGAAATTCGGTGTTGTTCTGAGCAACAGCAAATGCGTACTCTTCCTCAGAGAGGGGAAGGTCGATGACCTTTACCTTGGAGTTCTTTGCACCGCAGCCAACGAAGCTGCCGCATGCGAGCACGAGTGCCATGAGCACTACGAGAGCTCTTACGAATGTCTTTTTCATTGTAAAAAACCTCTTTCTTTAATAATAATATTTATAGCACCTTTGATTATAATTCATGGCAGCGAAAAAGTCAAGCATTTACTTGAATAAATATGCGGCAGGGGTTTTTGAGCGCTGTATTTATATACCCGAATGCTCCGTTCGACAGAAAAAACATGTTTTCTTGCCCGTCAGATACTTGCATTTTTGTGCGCAGTGTGTTATACTATAAATTCCAAAAACAAAACTCACGATACGGAGGAAAGTGACGTGCAAAAGACACAAAGCACAAAGCAGATAGCACAGCACCGTCAGGCACGGCACGAGTATTTCGTGCTCGAGAGCTTTGAGGCTGGGATCGAGCTTGCAGGCACCGAGGTCAAGAGTCTGCGCGAGGGCAGGGTAAATCTCAAGGATTCCTATTGCCAGATCAAGGACGGCGAGATATTTGCGTATAATATGCATATCAGCCCCTACGAGAAGGGCAATATATTTAACAGGAACCCACAGAGACCCAAAAAGCTCCTCATGCATAAAAAGGAGATAATGCGCCTGCTCGGACAAATGTCGCAAAAGGGGCTCGCGCTTATACCGCTGTCCCTTTACTTCAAGGGCCCGAGAGTAAAAATGGAGCTCGGTCTTTGCAAGGGTAAAAAGCTCTACGATAAGCGTGAAACGGACGCCAAGCGTCAGGCGGCGCGCGATATCGACCGCGCGATGAAGGACAGAGGATAAAAAGACGTTACGGAATTCTGACATAACTGAATATAACGTCCTCACCCACAATTCTATATGGGGCTGCAATGGTTTCGACGGGGAGAGTGAGGTAGGATAAGCGGGTAGAAGTGGCGAGACTTCTTTAAAAATCGCAAACTTAAATATAAACGCTAACGATAACGTAGCACTGGCAGCGTAAGCTGCTGACGCTGCCTATGGGCAGCCCGTCGCGCGGTTGAGGACCACGGCCTCCGCCCGGCGTCATTGAGTGGTAAATGTGCACCGCCCGTTTGCTTTTGAAGCGGTCACACAGAAAAAAGCTCCCAAGCACGGAAGCCTGACTGTCGGCGTCCGTGTGCGGTAGAATTTAAAAGACAGCCTGCACCCGGAGAAAGTCCTATCAAAGTCTTTTCGGACAGGAGTTCGATTCTCCTCAGCTCCACCAAAATGGAAAAAGAGCCGCAAGGCTCTTTTTTCATTTTGACGGGGATGAAAAAAAGGAGAATCGAACTCGGTCGGCGTTGAATGACGCCCTAAATGGGCGTCAGATCCGATAGGCCCTGAGCCCGTCGAGGGCCGAGACAGAGATTCTCCTCAGCTCCACCAAAAGCGCCAAGCAAGAGCTTGGCTAAGATAAAAGATGACGGAGAGCATATGCGGGATAAAAGAGCAGCAAAGCTCGGCGAAATGATATGCACCTCCAAAAGCGGTTGGCTTTTGGAGGTGCATATCATTTTTTGTACTATTATCCGTTATCTTTTTAATTGTAAAAATATCACATAACTCTTTTCTTTTAAAACGGCTTGTGTTATAATGAATTTGCGATACGGTCTCATGCTTTTGCTCGAAGGGCAGCTTTTTGTAAAAAACGAGCCGTATGCTCTCGAAAACAAATCGTGTCGCAACGGAACCAAGCTGCGTTTTTCGGTGCGTGGCTTCGGTCACGCACTTTTTTCGTATCAGATCAAAAAACGTTATTCTCGATCGAGAAAGGGGAAAAACATGGCAAAATCAGAGCACACGCTTAACGGCAATTTTGATGAGTGGATCAGCAGAATCGAGGACGGAATACTCGACGGCAGTATTTCTGCATCCTTGGAGGACTCCAGCGATTTTCGAAGCGGAGACGCGCGCTGCAGCGTGCGCGTGTTTGAACGGTACAGCTATGCAGGAGGCAACCGCGTGAGTCTTAGCGTTACGCTCTTTCAAAACGGCGGCGGTCCGATCATGCTTTCTGCGATCACAGCCGGAGGAAGCCAGGCTATGTTTTTCAAGATGAACACCTGGGGCGAAGAAGCATTTCTCGATAAGCTGACAGAATTGCTGTGATACCGAGTGTCATTGATCACAGGATAGGAGGATATCTCTATGAAAAGCATTAAACCCGGACGCGGTCCGTCGATGATGGGCGGCGTGGTTGGAATATTTATGATCGGGTTCGGTATACTCTGGACGGTCATGGCTGCTCAGGTAAGCGGAATCTTTGCGATATTCGGCGTTCTGTGGACCGGAATCGCCGTCGTAAATACCGTGTATAACTTCAAAAACGCCACGGGGAAGAACCGTTATTCCGCATACGATATTACCGAAGGCAGCGAGGAGCCCGATCCTCTGAACGAGCACTTCGGCGATCCTCTGGCCGCCGCAGAGAAAAAGGATAACGTCGATAACAAGTTCTGCCCGTATTGCGGAACACCGGTTGCCGGTGATTTTGAATATTGCAACAACTGCGGAAAGAAGCTGCCGTAGAACCGTTTGGATAGCGTAAATGAATATATTGCAGGAGAAATAAAAATGGTACTTAAAAAATTAGACAAGAGCGTGCTTAAACTATGGTATATACGCGAGGCGATCGGATCACTGGCGTTGGCAGGCGGATTTACAAGCGTGGCTGTAATTCTGAATACGACCGACGTGCCGGATGAAGTAACGCTTGCCGTTTTGATAGGTCTTGGGATACCCGTCGCTTTGATCTTTGCCGTTAGTTGGATCATGCCTGCACTGCGCTATAAAATGTACGCTTGGGGGTATGACGATAAAAGGATCGTTGTAAAGCAAGGCGTTATCTTTAGGCAGAAAGTAGTAATTCCCGTCTGCCAGATACAAGACCTTCACAGGACGCAGGGGCCGCTTATGATGCTCTTTAAGCTGAGCGGCGTTACCATCTCAACGGCAGGATCGAATTTTGATATTTCTACACTTACGACTGCAGAAGCGGATCGCATGATCGACGAGCTGGAACGCAATCTTGAAGCGAGAATCGAGGAGCTGAGAAATGAAGAGATTTGACAAGGGATATATTTATTGCGGTTTGCTGTCGGATCTGTTCAGCAGCATTGTAATAGCCCTGGTCTTTTTTGAAGACGAGTCAAGCCCGGAAGGTATCGGGGCGCGAGTTCTGCTTTTTGCGGTTGGAGCTGCCGTGCTTTATCTTGGCTTTATCGTTTACCGAATTTTGTATTACAGGACATCCGGCTACGAGTTGACGGAAAATGAGATCAAATGCAACAGAGGCGTGCTTTTCAGAAAACGCTCCGTCTTGGACTATAAGAAGGTTCACGCCATCAATAAAAGACAGACCCTGCTGCACAGGATCTTCGGGATCGCCGTTCTGACGATCGACAGCGGTTCGACAAACACCTCCCATCAAGCCGAGATAACGATTATTGAAAAGAATGAGGTCGCAGACGCCCTGCTTTCCAAGCTGAATATGCTCAAAGAGGGCGGCGCACGAAATGAAGAGAGCGCCCGACCGAAGGACGAGCTTCTCCTTTCTGACGAAGACAGTCTCTACAGCTTTACTTCCGGTAAGAAGATGCTGTACGCACTTATCAACATTGCTTCTACCGCGTTTTTTACGGCGTTGTTTGCCGTGCTTACGATCATCGTTCTCGGTATTTGCAAGCTAATGCTGCGCGGGGAATTTCTCGGCACTTGGGGTCAGTATTTCCTGTTCGCCTTTTTGATCACCGTGGGTGCTATGCTGCTTTTTTCGACGTTTTCATTCATTGGATGCCTGGTCTATTCCTTCGTGGGGTACTACAAGTTCAGGATCACTAAGCGCGGAAACGACGTTCAGATCTCCTACGGACTTTTGGAGAAGCATACCAACACCTTCAGCTACGACAGGATCAAGGCTGTTAAGATCACCCAGAGCCTTGTTCAAAGGATGCTCGGTTTTGCGTCCATCCGTCTTGAGGTGATCGGCTACACCGTCGATAGCGGCGACGACGATAAGAATGCAGGGCTTGGAGTGCTCGTGCCGTTTTGTAAGTATGATGAGATCGGCGAGATATTGGGCAGGGTATTGCCTGATTACGTTCCCGAAAAGAAGCAGACGAGATCCGTTTCCTATTTTTCATTTATATCCTGGTTTGCTTTGATCCTTGGTATCGTAACGGGCATCGTGTTGTTACAGGCAACGATTATTATGCTGATATTCAAGGTTCCTTCCTCGGTGATCGCCTCCGTTGCTCTTGCGGTCGCAGGAGCGGGAGCTGTGATACTTGCCTTGAAAGCATTGGGTGCCGCTCTCAGCTATCAAAACAACGGCATTGCGGTCAGCAACGGCAAAATAACTGCGTATTACGGTGCTTTTACCAAGAACGTTACCGTGTTCATGTCAAAGAATCTGATCGCCGCAGAGAACGTAACGACACCGTTTCGCCAAAAAGCGGGAATCACGAGCCTTGTTATGCACCTCAAAACGAACGCAACGTCAAACGAAATAAAGGTGCGTATTCAAAAAGACAAGCTTGCAGAAGAGATCGAGCAGAAGCTGGTATGCTAAACCGTTTTATAACGTAAGGATGATATAAAATGATATTAGAACTGAAAAACATAGAAAAATCCTTCGGTGAGAAGAAGGTCCTCACCGGAGTTTCATTCAAAGCTGAGGGCGGAAAAGCCTTCGGACTGCTGGGCAGAAACGGAGCGGGCAAGACCACGTCTATTCGTATTTTAATGGATGTATTCCCCGCAAACAGCGGGGAAGTACTGATCGACGGTCAGCCCATCGATTACAACAAGATCGGTATCGGATATCTTCCCGAAGAAAGAGGTCTTTATCCGAAAAAGATCATCATCGATCAGCTTACCTATTTTGCGGAGCTTAAGGG